>JAPLOC010000665.1 GCA_026692825.1 Planctomycetota bacterium
GACAAGGGCGTCAACCAGCAGGTCGCGCTTGTTGGGAGCGGGATCGGTCAGGAACCGCTGCGATTCGTCGACAGTGGGAAGCCGGCCGGTCGCGTCGATGTAGGCGCGTCGGAGGAACTCTTCATCGGTGCAGACGTCCGACGGCAGAATCTGCAACTGCTTCAACTTGCCGAACACGTAGGTATCGACAAAGTTGTTTTCAGGGGGATTGGTCCAGGCGAAACCCGGAACATCTTCCAGGAAGGTGATGTACGAGGTCGCCATTTTGTCGAGATAACGGGCCAGGATGGCGGTTTCACCACGCGAGACCTTCTCGACCAAGCCATCTTCCTGCACCTTGCCGACCGTTTCAGCCGAGGACGAATAGCAGGCGATCTGTGTGATATCGCGCACCGAACCATCGGTGTAGTGGGCCAGAACGACCAGTTGCTGCCGACTCCCGTCCTTTTGGAATGTGCGGGCTTCAGGCAGAATCTGGATGCGGGTCACGTCGGGTTCAGCGGCGGCGTCCATCCGCAACCCCTCGGCGATCCAGTCGGCCATGATTTTGTGGGAGGGATCCCCCTTCTTCAGGCGACGGCCACCACCGTGCGCGAGTTCCATGAGCGGCTTCCGCAGCAGCAGGCTCTCGTCCGGGGCGACAATGTTCGTCCGGCGACCGTAGTATTCGGTCCGCAGGGTCATGATGTCGAGAGGAGGATCGTACGCTCGCAGCGACAATCGGAAGCCTCCCTTGCCCGAAGGAGAACCGTGGCACGCACCCAGGTTACAGCCCGACTTGGTCAGGGCGGCGAGCATTTCGTTTTTGAAGCTCATCGGGTGGGGGTTTTCCATCCCCTGCACCGTCACGTCGACGGGTTGTTCGAGACATATTCTGTCGCGATCGTCAGGTCACGCACCTCGGCGTTGGCATACTGCCCGGTCGCCAGCAGTTGCTGTCGGGCCCGTTTGCCGGTGAGGGTGAATTTTTCGGGAACCAGGGTCAGCGAGGCGGGTTCGCCAACGACGACCGCAGGAGCTGCGGGAACCGCTGGCTTCGCGTCGGCTGCCATCAGCGGGGAAGCCGAACTCAGCGTGAACCCGGCCAGGGCCACGCACGCGGAAATCCAGCGGCGGGAAAGCAGTTGGGGCATGGGAATTCGCTCCGGTGGTGACTGCAAAAACACAGTCGCGCAGAAAGCAGGGTCTGCGCGGCATCAAATGGGCGGCTACTTATGGTTATAACAGTGTCCAGGGGCAATTGCACCCCAAAACGGGTGCGATTGGCGATTCTGGGGAAACCCGACGCGCCGGTGCGTATTTGACGGATTGTCGCGACCGCGCGCGAGTTTTGGACAAAAACCGAGAGTCGTCGGCCAAAAATGGCTCAAGCTTCACTCGGTCACCAACAGCCGCCGCAGTTCCCGGTGATTGGTTTTCGTCTGGCGAATCAGCAGCAGGCCGGGGACCGCCCGGAGTTCGGCTTCCGCCCTGTCCGAGAGACGTTGGGCGTTCTGTTTCCAACTGCGGGGGGCGACGATTTCGGGGAGAGTTTTGGCCAGCGCCTCGGTCGATTCCGGGGGGACCGGATAGCTCTCCCAGGTGAATGACAAAGGCCGCGTCTCCCCAGCGGTGTCCGAATCTTCCACAATCTGATCGAGTTCCGCGAGAATCTGGGCAAGTTCCCAATGCCCCCGGTGGCTCAGCCGAACGACGAGGGCATCTTCCGCGATCTCGACCGAACCGTCAAAAGACCCGTGTGTGTAGGATCCCCAGTGATACGCCATCAAATCCCGAATCGCGTCGACAAGTTCGAGCGGGTCGTGGCCCCCATCGAGCAGGTTGGAGACATCGTACGTTTTCGACCGCTCCACAATGTACGCGAAATTTACGTCAACGATCCGGAGGGTTTCGTGCTGGATGATCCATCCCAAACCGCGCGGCTCCAGCAGGGTTCCGAGAATTGATTCCAATCGCGCATTCTTCAACGTGACCCGGGGCTGTTTCCCGAAAGCGCCGGCACGATCGGTCCCGGTAAATTGGTTGAGATCAACCAAGATCGGGATCTCAGCCATCTTCTCCAGCGCCGTCAGACATTCGGCCAGCGTCTGATCGTGGAACTCGACGTCGTGCCGCTCGTCGAGCGCTTCGAGGATCTGGACATCCTGTGGGACTTTCGGCTTTTCGTCCGCGACCCGGGCAAACTTCACTGGCTGCACGGTGAAGGGCTTGCGCGGCACTCCCGCCTGCGGTGCCGTCCGGTGTTTGTCCCCTTCTTCGGCCGCCTCGGCGATCTCGTCCAGTTCCGACAGGATTTTCGCGATGATTCTCTGTTGAGGCTGATTGCGGAACGCGATGATCACCCCGCCGGTGAATGCGATTCCCTGCGGCCCCTCTTGAGGTGAACTGACCGCACCGATCAGCGCTTTCACCAGTTCGTGCGGTTTGTGACCCGCCGCGATCAGCGTGGCAACGTCGTAGCTTCTCGATTCCACAAGACGATCCACCTGGGACTTTTCTCGAATCCACAGCGCGTCATGGCGAATCGCCCATGCCAGACCGACCGGTTCGATGAGACGCTCCAGCAACGTTTCGAACCGGATCTCGGTTTCGTGAACTGTGACCGTGCTGTCGAGGGCCGAGGTCATCGGCTTCGCGGTCGGGTCCGCCTCCGCACTCTGTTCCTCCTCTGTGTTCCGGGGGGATTCTTCCAGATACAGATTGATCCCGGCAGTCTTCGCGAGTTCCGTCAGGATTTCGCGAAGGGGCTTGGCTTCAAAGTTGACTGCGAGTTCCCGATCGAGTGTTTCGAGGATCAGATCCTCGGGAGTCGGATTGTCATCCTCGGCGTGGCCGCGGAGGACAAGATCGCGCGTGGGGAGATCCGACTCGGGACGGTCGCGAGGCACCCGCCGACGTTGGCGTCCTGGGGACCGGGGGGTTGCGGGTTCCGCATCAGACTCCGTCGCGCCGGCCGCAGGTTCGTCCGGTTCCGCTGCGGCGTGTTCTTTGGATTCAGGTTGGGCCGTCCAGGGCCAATAGGCGGCGAGTCCACCTCCCAGGAGAAGGGCAATGGCAATCCAGCGAATCACAGGCGATCTCCACACGCACGCGTATCCCGAATTGGGAACACCAGGGAATTTGACGGTACGCCGACAGAGGGACGCGACGCGCTCCGTGGCCTCATGGTACTCTGTATACACACCATGACGGAATCGAACTCGATTTCGAGGTGTCAACCGGTCTCACCAACTCCCAGCGCCGTCCCGCCGTCCAATTCGTGAACTCCGATCGTCCCGCAATTCTGGGTGGCCCCCCTGTTCGCCCTTCGGGTCCACCAGCCTGGCCCCCCACTGATCCGGCCCTCACGACGACTTTGCGTGAAACACTGCTCGATGGTTCCTGGGGGCGGTATCACGGGGAGCGGTGCCAGCGACTGCAATCGCTGCTGGCCGAGTCGCACCAGGTGGAACATGTCGTGCTGACCTGTAGTGGGACGGCGGCAGTCGAGCTTGCGCTGCGGGGGCTGGGGGTCGTCGCCGGTGACGAGGTGATTCTGTCGGCTTACGACTTCAAGGGAAATTTCCAGGACGTGCTGGCGCTGGGGGCGATTCCGGTTCTGGTCGATATTTGTCCCGACGACTGGAGCCTGGATGTGGCCCAGGTGGCCGCCGCTCTGGGGCCGAAAGTCAAGGCGATCATCGCGTCGCATCTGCACGGAGCGATCGTGGAGATGCCGGCCTTGCGGGCGATCGCGGACGGGGCCGGTGTGCCAATCCTGGAAGATGCCTGTCAGGCGCCGCTGGCCCGGGTCCACGGTCGGACAGCGGGAATCTGGGGGGACGTGGGGGTTCTCAGTTTTGGTGGCAGCAAACTCGTGACGGCTGGGCGGGGAGGGGCGGTTTTCACCCGGCGGGCTGATATCGCACAACGGATCCGTCTGCATGTGTTGCGGGGGAACGACGCCTATCCGTTGTCGGAATTGCAGGGGGCGGCGTTGATTCCACAATGGGAATTCCTTCCCGAGTGGAATCAACGTCGGTCGGTCGCGGTCGAATGGTTGCGGTCGGAGTTCACGAAATCGACCGCGCCGCCGCAGGCTGGAGTCCACCACACGACCGAATCCGCTTGGGAATTGAGCCCGTTTCCGGTGGCGTCGGGAGATTCTGGTTCCGCGTTTTACAAGTGGGGGATGCGTTACGAGTCTCGGGAGGCTGATCGATTGACGCGGAACCAATTCGCGATCGCCGTGCGGGCGGAAGGGATCGCGCTCGATCCGGGTTTGCGCTCCCTGCACAAGATCCACTCGGCCCGGCGGTTTCGCACGGCGGGAGATCTTTCGGAGGCGACCCGAGCCGACGCGGGAATCCTCACGCTGCATCATCCGGTTTTGCTGGGTGATGAAAGTGATTTGGCGCAGATTCCGGCTGCGATTCACAAGATCCGAACGCATGCGAAGGAGATTCGCGAATGGTTTGTGACGGAGGGGCGGTCGTTGGAACTGG
This sequence comes from Planctomycetota bacterium, assembly GCA_026692825.1. Taxonomy (GTDB): domain Bacteria; phylum Planctomycetota; class Planctomycetia; order Planctomycetales; family Planctomycetaceae; genus UBA10511. The sequence goes on from JAPLOC010000665.1 coordinate 4,485, forward strand.
GAGAAGCCGGGGTGGTTTGATTTTGTAGCGACGACGAAGAGAGGACTACTACGGTCGCGTCGCGGAGAGTCCCGAGAATCTGAAGCTGATGTCGCTCATGGGCTTGGATTGCCTGTTTCCCGGCCGAAAAGCGACAATTCCATAGCCAGGGGATAGTCGGCGAACAGCCCCGCTCGATCTTGTCTATTAAACTCTGGCATCGCGCGGGCCTGCTTCATGATCGCTCGGGCGCGACCGATCGTCGGCTCGGGGTTCGCGACATGCCGCGACAGCAAACAAAACCCCTCGGAACAACCCAGCAGATGGCTCAGGTTGCGTCCCTCCGCGTCTTCGATTTCCGGAACAGTCTCCACCGCATCGGCGAATATTTCGAATGCCTCGTCATCTTCCTGCTGGCGATGCAGCGCCAGAAAAAGCCGGACCGCCTGAACGGCGAACAACCCGCGCGGCACGTCCAGCGAGGGAGACTCCTCAATCAATTGTCCGAGTTCGCCAACCGCCCGTCGTCGCGCCTCGATTTCCGATTCGACGTTTTTCAGCGAGTTTTCGGCGTCCGCCAGATTACCCCAAGACATTCCCACATCCTTGCGCGGCCATCGCAGCCACGGTCGCTGAATCTGAATTTCCTGCCGGATCGCGAGCGCGGCCTGATGTGACTCCTTGCATCGCAGCAGATTGTCCTGCGTTTGTTCGGCGTTGTTCATGGGTAATGCTCGAAACGACAACCCCATTCCGTTCAGAATCCGCCCCATCAGATCCTGTTGCGCCACCCAGGTACTCCAATCGTCGTCGTCGCTCTTCGGAAGCGGAACAGGGTTCCACAGGCAGCGCGCATGGGCGCATTCATAGAATTCCAGCGCGAATTCGGGATACCGAAGCTTGTGGCACGCGAGGCCCGACTGTTGATCCAGCGCGATCAAATCGAGTTCCGAAAAGGCCGTTACGTTCGATTCCTGCGAAACGAATTCTCGAGCCAGCTCGAGTTGAGCCCAACAGGACCGAAAACTGACCCCCGGATCTCTCGCCTTCATCGCCATCGCCTCCGCGTGAAACACCGCCGCCATGCGCAATCGCGAGTTCAACAGCAGGGATCGCCCATTCACTGATCCGGGGTTCAACTGCAACAGCCGTTCAACGACTTGGATTCGCTCGCCTGCCAGTTCGATCGCGTCGTGAAAACGCCCCCGTTCGGAACAAACCCGGGCATTCTGCTTCAAAGCTTCCTGAAGCAGTGTCAGCGACCGCTCGGTTTCGCCCGTCACGCCAATCAAGTCGCGGGCGTGCAGAACGGCTTCCTGTGCGACACTTAAAACATCTCCTTCCAATTCCCCAAGCTGATCCTCGTCCACGGTGTCTGCGAACGTCTCGGTGAATACGTTCGCCGCCAGGATCACCCGCTCGAGCAATGCGCTATCCCGCGGCAGATCTTTTGCGACTCTCCGCAGATCCTTCCACGCGTTCACCAGGTTCAACACACGCGCCGCACGCGATTCCTTCGTTTGCAGTTCCCTCAGCACTGCCGGCGAGTTCATGGCTCGCGCGACTCCGTGAAAACTGTTAAGCGCTCCCTCAATCGCCGCGTCCGCCCGCGCCGCCGCCCCGGTCGCCGCCCCCCATTGCCAGCCCAGCAACCCCAGGAGCGCTCCAACCAGTGTGATCCCGATCATCACGGGGACCACAAACCGCGCATGCCGCGCGAAATACCGGCCGAGGTGTTCCGACCAACGATAGTGGGCACGATGCGCCCGGACGAAATCCCGACGTTCCCACCGGGCCACATCGTCGTGCAGCTCCCGCGCCGTCGCATACCGCTGCGTCTGGGCGTGCGACAGCGCTTTGCGGCAGATCGACCGCAGCTCCGGGTCGACCTTCGCCGACTCCAGTCGACTGAAATCGAGTTCGCCGCTCGGATCCTCCCCCGATCGAAACAGCGCCGCCAGCGATTTGGACCGCCAGAACGTCTTCCAGCGGCTGGGCTTCGATTCCGACTGCAGCGATCGACGCGGCGGAGTCCCCGTCAGCACGCAATGCAAAATCCCGCCGAGCGCATACACATCGGTCGTCCGATTGAAGTCCGCCTCGCGCCCCGCGATCTGCTCGGGAGCCATGAATTCCGGTGTCCCCCCCTTGGCACTCGCCCGGATGTCGATCGCTTGTGGGCCGGTCGCCCCCGCAGCGTCGGAAGGTGTGATCAGGTCCGCAGTCGGGGTCGTTGAGGAGGCTTTGGAACCCAGCCGTCGCGCGAGTCCCCAGTCCACCACAAACGTCGCCCCGGTCGGTTCGACCATCACATTATGCGGCTTGAGATCGCGATGCAGATAACCCGCCTCGTGAGCCGCATGCACGGTTTCGCAAATCGATTGAAACTGCCTCAGTAATCCGCGTTGCGACTCCCGTGGCTCAGTCTGCGATTTTGCCTCGCGGTATTGATGAAAGTTGGCAATTCGTTTGGCGAATGATTCCCCCCGAATCCAGCGCATCGCGTAAAAACGTCGCCCGTTGGGTAGCCGGCCACTGGCGTAGATTTCGGGAATTCCGGGGTGTCTGAGGCGGGCAGTAATGCGACACTCGATCAAAAACCGGTCTTGTGATGGTGATCGCCAGGGGCTTTCTCTGCGGGCGATTTTGACCGCGACCTTCCGAGCCAGCCGGCGATCACGGGCCAGATACACAACCCCCAGCCCGCCGGCCCCGATTTTACGAATCAAATGAAATCGCGATCCCCCTCGACAAGCGGAGGGAATCTGATTCAGCCGCGATTCCTGTCGGGCGAGTGATTTCGCCAGACGGTCGACAAAATTCCGCGGCACAGATTGTTCGACAGGCACTTCATGTTCGCTCGTGCTTTCCATCGGCGCTACCAGGAATGTGGTTTCGCGCTCCGTCGCCAATTGACTGGGAAAAACAACACCCGCCTTGGCGATACACCGTGCGACGAAAAACGAGTCGTTTGCGCCACACGGAATATCCGAAAAACAACATAGAGAGGATTATGGGGCGCAAGCAACTCGAAAAAGTGGCGATTACCGAACATCAAGGTCGGTCGCATCCCAACCTTCCGCCCGGGCGATGGAGTCGATCTCGGCGTCGATCTGCGCCCGGACGCGATGGGCGGCGACCCGTTCGCGGGTTGTGAGTGCCTCGGCCCCCGAGTCATCCCGCCACAGTTCGAATGCCCGCCAGGTCGACGGAGAGACCCGGCGTTGCACCGTCGCTTCCGCCCGTTCGAGAATCTCCTTTCTCACAAACTCCAGCATCGTCTGCGCCAAGAAGTCGAGAACCTGCGACTCCGTTTCACCCCGGTCGGCGACCTGTTGTTCGAGCGAGTCGCCCAGTGAGTCCGACAGTTGATCCCACGACGTTTCGCGCTTCCTTCGGCGATCGACGCTCCGAATTCGATCGACGACCGCGTCATGGACCAGTTTGTGGATGCACTGCCGAAAACCAAAACCGGGGGTCGGTTGGCAACCCCCTTCGATCCGCTCGTGAATCTTCGCGATCGCGTCATGCAGAAAATCCTCCGCCTCGGCGGGGGTCGCCCGCAGCAATCCGCGAACCTGAGCGAGCATCCGCTCGGCCCGTTCGTTGACGTACCGCACAAAAGCGGCGACCCGGCGTTTGGGATCCCCAGAGAAGATCCCGTCCCGCAAACTGGGAGAGGTCTGCCAGGAGGGTTCGTTGTTGGTCGTGGGGGAAGGTTGTTTCGACATGAAGTTCACCGTGTTTTCGAAGACTGGCGGCCATTCGTCGCTGCGCATGTTGATTATCCGTCATGGAGGAGGAAAGTGTTACAGCGATCGCACAACAAATGGCGAACCGACCGGCGTCAGCCGTCGGGTTTTTCACGGGCAACTGCAATTATCCGACCGCGGGTGCAGGCCGAAAAACCCGGTGGCTTACGCCGACCGGCTCGCCAGAGAGATTGACATTTTTTTGAAGCAGTCTCCGTGTGTGTCTCCGAACCATTGAAATGAATCGTCGAGATTCCCTGTAACACATTTCGTTTCGGCGTCGGAAGCATTTTCAGTCCCACATCGAGCGGCAATCCGATCAACGCATTGCGTTTCTCGCGAGTCGCAACGAGTTTTCACAGTTCACACCGAAACGGAAGGAAGCGGAATGGCTAGTCACAAGAGATTTCGAATGAGGGTCGATGCGTTGTTCGCAGTGCTGCTGACACTTTTGGCCGCTGCGAGCGCCAACGCGTCACCGATCACGAACGGATTGGTGGCGGAATATCGCATGGACGGCAATCTTCACGACGACGCAGGTGCTGCGAACGGGGCGATGGTGGGAGCGCCGTCATTTGTCACATCTCCGTACGGTGGACAAGCACTCTCGGTAAGCCCAGGAAATTACGGTCGGGTACCCGCGGCGACCGCGTTTCACCCCGGATTGCGATCGTTCACAATCGCGGTCGATTTTAATTCGATCGGTGGATTTGCTTCACCCGTCCGTCACATTCCAGTCTTTGTGATGCAAGGCGGAGATTTCACCGAAGGCATCTTGATGTTCATCGGCGGCGGAGTCGGCGACCCAAGTATTATCGGAGCAACACTGAGTTCCGGAGGTGGTAATTCTCAGGTGTTAAATGATGATGAACCCGCGTCACTGCTGAATCAGTGGCATAACGTCGCCGTTACCGTTGACCGTACAAGTTCGTTGCTGTCGCTCTACTTGGATGGAGTTCAGGTACGCCAGTCCCCGCTGACTGTCACCAGCATTGACCCCTCGCAGGATTTTCTGTTTGGTGCATACGACTATGGATTCGCGCGAAATGGCCATGCCCGGTTCATTTCGGGTCAATCCCTGCTGCTGGACAATCTGGCCATCTACGACCGGGCACTCGCGCCGACAGAAATTGCAACTCTTGCCCATATCAGCGGAGTTCCTGAACCGGCAACTTGGGTACAACTTGTTGCGGCCGGATTGGGATTTGTGGCATATCGTGTTCGTCGCAGGACAATTCGGTTATAGCCGCCATCTGTCACAAAGCATAGGTCCCGCGGTTTCTTATGCCGGGCCGTCGCACAGCAGACGCCATTCTCACCTCCCCATTTGGGGTCACCTGTCGCTCATCTCGTGTTCGTCTTCCATTTGTTCACTTTCACACAGGACTGTCTCATGAACACATCAACCTTCCGTCTCGCGTTTTTCGCCCTTGTTGCCACGATCGCTTCGAGCCAATTCACGTTGGCTGGACCGAATGTTACGCAATTTGACGTTCCAGGGAGTATCTACACCGCACCGCTAGGCATTAACAACGCTGGCGACATTGTGGGTACATACGTCGATTCCCAAGGGCGCTCGCACGGTTTTCTTCGAAAAGCCAACGGCGCATACACTACAATTGATCCGTCGGGAAGCACGTTGACACAGGCCATCGGAATTAATGAACACGGCCAGATTGTGGGAACCTGGGCTGACAGCTCCGGATTCTTCGGACATGCATTCGTCTTCGATGGCACCGCGTTTCAGTTCCCCGAAGTGCCGGGATGGCGGGGAACACAAGGTACAGATATCTCAAACTCCGGAATCTTGGTTGGAAACTACTTCGATTTCGAAGGTTCGTCCGCAACTCGTGGCTTCACGATGAATGGGGGACTCGTTACGACGTATGCTCCAACTGGTACGACTCTTAGTGAAGCATTTGGAGTCAACTCGGCCGGTGATGTGGTTGGTTTCTTTCGAGATTCGACAGGATCGGGAAACCACGGTTATCTCTACAGCGGTGGTACCTACACGATACTTGACGTCGCTGGCAGCACTTTAACCGCCGCATCGGATGTCAACGAATTGGGAACTATTGTTGGAAGTTTTTATGAAAACGGGCAACCCCACGGCTTTGCCTACAGCAACGGCACCTACAACGTGTACGATTTTCCTGGGCAAACCACAACAAATCTGACCGCGATCAACGATTTCGGCATCGTGACAGGTCATGCGAATGGTCACGGATTTATTGGGTCCGTTGACCAACCGCAATCCGCAACTCCGGAACCAACCAGTTGGGTGATCGCCGTGCTTGGAGTGTTCACAA
>JAPLOC010000666.1:0-5153 GCA_026692825.1 Planctomycetota bacterium
AAGCCGCAGCACGACTTCGCGGGTCCGCCGCGCGCTGCCCGCCAGTTCCAAGACACACTCCTGCCTCTGATGCAGGCAATTCGTGAACTGTACCACCGAGACAGGCTGGGGAACCACCAGTGTCGCCGACCCTCCCTGAAAAACACAATCGGTGAAGACCGCTGACGTCGGTCGGGTGTCGCGATCATCGACCAGTTCCCAACGCAGACTGGCGGCACCCGCCGTCGTCGACCCACTGTTCGCGCGATTCCAAACCGTGACCCCATCGGCCGAAATGGATTGCGCCCGCACATCAATGCACGCCGCGAGCGAGTCATCGCGTGATCCCTCCGCCAGCGACGCGACTTCCAGCGTGACCCGCTCCAGCCGCACTGTTTCAGCGACCAGTTCAAGCGGGGCGTCGAGATGGACAATGGCGGGGGTTTCCCCCTTCGTCCGGATGATCAACGGCCCCACCGCGTTGATCGCCCGGCCGCGATACTGTTCCCCCGCCTCCAGAAGTATCACTCCCTGACCATCCGGATTCGGGAGTTTAGCGTAGCGACGAACCGGTTGCGATTTCACTTCCACAGCGGCGGCGGGCACGACCGATGGACTCGATCCCTCATCGTGGCGATCGTTGACTGGCTCTTCGTGCGCGGCGGGCACAACGAGATCTCCGTCCGCCGCCCCCCCCGCACTCTCGGAAATCTCTGGCACGGGACTTCCCGTGGGCAGCACCCCGCGGATCGGCTCGGTCCACTCGGGCTTCCAGAAAAACACGCCGGCGAGGAACGCCGCCACAATGGCGGTGGCGGCGATTCGGGTCGCGGTTCTGGGACCATTCGCCCGGTCGGCGAGTCGCTTCGGGCGGTCGAATTCGCGACGGAATCGTTGGAGCAGTCTCGGATTCGCGGGAGCGACCGTATTCCACTCCGCAACGACTGCGAAGACACTGGCTGGGCGCTCGTTGGGTTGAGAACGGGTCAACCGAAAGATGAGTTTCGCCAACCGCTCGGGGGTGTCGGGGGCGAATTGGCGAACGTCGGGAATGGACCGCGTCTGATGGGCGGCCAATTTGAGCAGCGGATCGCCTCCCGGAAACGGGGGACGCCCCGCCAGCAGTTGCCACAGCAGGCAGCCGAGCGAATACAAATCGCTCGGGAAGTCGGCACTCCGTTGCGTACCAATCAGTTCTGGGGCCACACCGTCGAACCGGTCCGGAGGGAGTCCCGAGTGAATTGTTTGCTCAGGTTCGACGATTGCCCGGATTCCGGTGTCGACCAGAACCGCCTGCCCATCGGCCCGGAGCCGAACGTTGGCGAGCCGCACGTCGGCATGGGTCGGCGACAATCGCGGGGGCGAACCGGCCGCGTCGTACGAGCAGATCGTGCAGAGTCGGGCCGGCGACATACGGGCTGACCAATACCAGTCCGCGGGGAGTTTCTTCGCAGACCTGGGGACCGCACACGGCCGGGGAGTGAACTCGTTTCATCCGTTCGACCAGTCGGTGCCACCCCGGCCGGACCGCGTCGGAACACGAGTGGGAGTCAGTCAGCAATTTCAGCGCGAGCTGCCGGCTCGAGCCTCGCAGGCGGGCGAGAAAGGATTGCGAATCGCAATCGGTGGCAACCTTGGATTCTGAGATTCAAGAATCCGGACCTGGAAGGGAGTCAGCTTTCCCAGTTGCGCGAGAGCATCCAGCCAAACCGAATCAAACGCGGGCAGGTCGGCCGTCAGACGCCGGACAATTCGGCGACAACGGCGCAAGTCCCCCGGGGAACACAAGTTGTGTTCTTGCAACAAATTCCAGAGGGGGGCGGAGATCGGCTCCAGCACGCCGCAGGCCTCCAATCCCGCTCAGGGGGTGACTTCGCAGTTTGACAACATCAATGCACTCCGTGAGATGCGATATCCCAAATTTCTCGGTGTCGGGCAAGATCCATCCCCGGGTGTGAAAAATCTCATTCGTGCGATTGCATCGAGACTCGGGGGATTTCTGCTTGAGCAGTTTGCCATTCGCCCCTACAATCCTGGGATGGCCGCCGATTGAACCCTCAAAAAGCGGTATTCTTCGCGTACCCCCCACCCACCAGACTTCCCCCCCCGGCAACAATCAACCGGAAACTCAGTCTGATCGATCGGACGTTCGGAACGGATTCCCCCTGGGGCATTCGGTAGAGCGGGCCAGATCGGGAAACTGTTCTCAGGAGCCGAGACAACCCATGTCGTCGACGGACGTTCTTAGTCCCGAACCGACTCCCGCCGCCCCCAAGCGGCGTGAAGAGCGTGATTCGGTCGTAATTCGCTTCTGCGGTGACAGCGGCGACGGGATGCAACTCGTCGGAACGCAGTTCACCAACGTGTCAGCGTCGTTTGGCAACGACGTCAGTACGTTGCCCGACTTTCCCGCCGAGATTCGCGCTCCACAGGGAACGCTGGCGGGGGTCAGCGGATTTCAGTTGAACTTCTCGAGCCACGATATCTTCACCCCGGGGGACGAAGTCGACACCCTGGTGGCGATGAACCCGGCGGCCCTGAAGACCAACCTCCCCGACCTGAAGCGGGGCGGGACGCTGATCGTCAACACCGACGAATTCGACAAGGGGAACCTGCAAAAGGCGGGTTACGCCACCAGTCCGCTGGAAGATGGCGACATCCTTTCGAAGTACCAGATTCACAAAGTGGCAATGACCCGGCTGAACCGCGACGCGGTGAGTGGCCTGGGGTTGTCGATGAAAGACCAGGATCGCTCCCGCAACCTGTTCGCGCTGGGACTGGTCTACTGGCTGTACGATCGCGATCGGACCCCCACCGAAGAGTGGATCCAAGACAAATTCAAAAAGAAGCCCGACGTTGTCGAAGCCAATCTCCGCGCCCTGCGGGGTGGATTCAATTACGGGTTCTCCACCGAATCGTTCACCACGCATTACGCCGTCCCGAAGGCCAAGTTGGCCCCGGGTAAATACCGGAAGATCACCGGGAACGAAGCGGTTGCCTGGGGTCTGGCGGCGGCTGCCCGCCTGGCTGGCAAGTCGCTCTTCTTCGGTGGTTACCCCATCACCCCCGCCAGCGACATTCTGCACACGCTCTCAGAGCTGAAGCATTTCGGCATCCGGACGTTCCAGGCGGAAGACGAGATCGCGGCGATGGCGTCTGTCTGCGGCGCGGCGTTCGCGGGGGAAATCGCGGTCACCGCCAGTAGCGGCCCCGGGATTTGCCTCAAGGGCGAAGCCATGGGCCTCGGCGTGATGACCGAGCTGCCGATGATTATTGTGAACGTTCAGCGCGGTGGTCCCAGCACCGGGTTGCCGACGAAGACCGAACAGTCCGATCTGCTGCTCTCGTTTTACGGACGCAACGGTGACAGCCCGGTGCCAATCGTGGCGGCGAGCAGTCCGGGCGACTGTTTCCACCTGATGATCGAAGCGGTTCGGATGGCGGTCGACTTCATGACCCCGGTCGTCTTCTTGAGCGACGGCTACATCGCGAACGGTTCGGAACCGTGGTCGATTCCGAATTTCGCCGACCTGAAGCCGATCGAGGTGAAGCATCCTGCGGGACGCCCCGCCGACGCCGAGGGAACCGCCGACGACTTCCTGCCGTACCTGCGGAACGAGAAAGGTGCCCGCCCGTGGGCGATTCCCGGAACGCCTGGTCTGGAACACCGGATCGGCGGCCTGGAAAAGGCCGACATTACCGGTAACGTCGACTACTCGGCGAATAACCATCATAAGATGGTGATGAACCGGATCAACAAGGTCGCGGGGATCGCCAACTACATCCCGCTGCAAACGGTCGAAGGGCCGGAATCGGGCAAGTTGCTCGTCATCAGTTGGGGTGGGACGTTCGGCGCGGTCCGCACCGCCGTTCAACAGTCGCTGAAGAACGGCAAGTCGGTCGCGCATGCCCATCTGCGGTACATGAACCCGTTCCCCAAGAATCTGGGCGAGATCGTCAAGCGTTACGAGAAGGTGTTGATTCCCGAGTTGAACGCCGGGCAGCTCAGTCTGCTGATCCGGGGTAAGTTCCTCGTTGACGCCCAGGGATTGAACAAGCTTCAAGGCAAACCATTTCTCGTGTCGGAAGTCGTTCGCAAGATCGACGAGATGCTAGAGAGCTAGACTCCTTCCAAAGCCCGGACACTCATGACCGCCACACTGCCCGTTCTGACGCCCAAAGATTTCGCCAGCGATCAAGAGATTCGCTGGTGCCCGCGGTGCGGGGATTATTCGATCCTCGCGCAGATGAAGAAGGTGCTTCCCACCTTGGGAATTCCCAAGGAGAATTTCGTCTTCGTCTCGGGAATTGGTTGTTCCAGCCGATTTCCGTACTACGTCGACACCTACGGCTTCCACAGCATCCACGGTCGCGCCCCCGCGATCGCGACCGGCATCAAGACCTCGCGACCTGACTTGCAGGTGTGGGTGATCACCGGCGACGGCGACGCGCTGTCGATCGGTGGTAACCACCTGATGCACATGTTGCGGCGAAATGTCAACCTGAAGGTGATTCTGTTCAACAATCAGATCTATGGTCTGACCAAAGGACAGTACTCCCCGACCAGCCCCGTCGGTGTGAAGACCAAGAGTTCGCCCTACGGGTCGGTTGACAACGCCCTCTCGCCGTTGTGCTACGCGATCGGGTCCGAAGCGACATTCGTCGCCCGGTCGATCGACGTCGACATCAAGCACCTCACCATGGTGCTCGAACGGGCCGCCCAGCATCAGGGAACCGCGTTCGTTGAGGTTTACCAGGACTGCAACGTGTTCAATCACGACGCGTTCCTGTACGCCACCGACAAGAATGTGAAGGGTGACCACATTCTGTACCTCGAACATGGCAAGCCGTTGACATTCGGTCAGACGGTGAAGAAGGGAATCCGTTTGAACGGCGCGACCCCGGAAGTGGTCGACCTGGGCAAGGGAATGTCCGAAGACGACCTGCTGTTCCACGACGAAAAGTCGGCGGACCCCAGCCTCGCGTTCTTGCTGTCGCGGTTCAAGCACCCCGTGTTCCCCGAACCGCTGGGCATCTTCCGAAACGTTGTGGCTCCCGTGTACGACGATCAAGTCAACAAGCAGCTCGAAGCGGAAGTTGCCAAGAAGGGCACGGGCGATTTCGACAAGCTGTTCCACAGCGGCGATACTTGGGTCGTAGAGTAACCCACGCAC
>JAPLOC010000666.1:5169-8911 GCA_026692825.1 Planctomycetota bacterium
GTTTTTGTTTGATTGTCGAACGGAAGTCCGCTGGTCGCTGTCGGTTTGACTACTAAAAAGGGGTCGATATTCCGGAACTGCCGAGTTCATTGCCGACAGAGCGAAGAGGGGGATATCATCTCCTGATGATTGTGACTCCTTTCGCCAAACACGTCACAGAGGATGACTGGCCAGAGAAACCGAACCCGCCCCTTGATCCACATCATGCTCCTGCGGGAAGTAGACCGGTCGCCAGGTGATCCGTGCAACCAATCACTTGCCGAAGCTGGCTGAGAACGAAGAACAGTCGATGAACACTCTCCGGATCTTGATTCTGCTGGTGCTGGGAAACGCGAGCATTCTTCTGGCCGCCGACGGTCAGGAGGCTGCCGTCACTTTGGAGGCAGCCAGAACACAGGGTCGCGCGAAATCGAGATTCTTGAAGGAGACGCAGGAGGCCGCGAAAGCCGCCGAGGCCATTCCGAAGGCGAACATCGCCGCCTTTCAGGAATCGGTGGAACCCATTCTGAAGAAGAGCTGTCTGGCCTGTCATGGTCCCGAACGGTCCGAAGGCCGGCTTCGCATTGACCGGTTGAATCCCGACTTGTTGACCGGACCCGATGTCGATCGCTGGCGCGAAGTGTATGCCGCTCTCAGCAAGTCCGAGATGCCCCCCGAAGACGAGCCGGATGTCGCACTCGCCGAGTTGGATCGCGGCAGAGTCGTTGACTGGCTTAGCGGGGAACTGAATACGGCGTCTCTCATCCGTCGAAACAGCAAGGAGCATACGTCGTTTCGTCGGCTGACGAACTACGAATACAACTACGCTCTGCAGGATCTGCTGGGACTCCCCTACCCGCTCGCGAACAAGTTGCCGCCGGAAACCGCATCGGAAGACGGCTTCAAGAACAGCTCGGAATTGCTGCAGATGTCGGTCATGCAGTTCGAGACGTATCGCGAGATCGCGTTGAAGGCGCTCAAGCGGGCCACAGTGAGTGGCGAGCGTCCGAAGCCCGTCACCTACTTCATCTCGATGCGGGAAGAGATGGATCGGGCGCGACCTTCCGGAAAAGAGACCAAGGTTTTCCACAAAGGTGAAGAAAGCTACGGCCAGATCAAGAATCAGCAGCATCTGTTGAATCGAGAATCGGGGACGGGGATTCCATTCGCCATTGGAAAGTCACTGCCTCGGCCGGAAGTTGTTTTCGGAGAAACGCCTCCAGTTTCGCCCGTGGTCCTGGTTCTTCCCGAATCCCATGAACTGAAGCTGGATCTGGACCGTTTTCTTCCCGACGAAGGGATCATGCGCGTTCGCATTCGAGCGGGCCGCTCCACGATGAAGCCGGACGAGTACGCCAGCCTTCGACTGATTTTCAGCGCCCACACCAGCAACGACGCGAATTTCTCGGAGGTCGTCAGTGCGCGCGATCTCCCGGTGACGGCATCGGCCGACGACCCGCAGTTCCTTCACTTCGACATCCCACTGGGCGATATCCAGCGGAACCCGTTTCGACATCTCGCCACCACGTTTCCCCGACGTGATGAGTTCCTGCACATTCGCAATGTTTCGAATGCCAACCGCGGTGACGACCGTCTCCAGGTTCTGATCGACACGATCGAAATCACCGCTCCGTTCTACGCGCAATGGCCGCCAAAGTCGCACACCGACATCTTCTTTGAGAGTCCTCAGAGGGGTGACGAACAACGCTACGGCCGTGAAGTGTTGAATCGATTTCTGAAACGCATCTGGCGCCGACCGGTCGACTCGCAGGAGGTCGACCAGTTCCTGGCCCTGTGTGCGAAATACCGGCCGGAATTCGCAACGTTCGAAGAAGCGATGGTCGAAGTTCTGGCGACCGCACTGTCGACGCCGGAGTTCCTCTATCTGACTCAACGCGTGACGACCGACGAGACTCACTCCCCGACAAAAGTCAGTGAGCTGGAGCTGGCCAGTCGCCTTTCGGTGTTCCTGTGGTCGAGCATTCCGGATGATGAACTGCTGGACCTTGCGGAGCGGGGACGACTCAGAGAGCCGGAAGTTCTGGCCGCTCAGGTGAAACGCCTGCTGTCCGATCCGCGTTCGAGACGATTCTCGCAGCACTTCGTTGAGCAATGGCTGGGTTTGGAGAGGATCAACAGCGTCACGCATGTGGCGGCTGACGATCCCTTGCGGGCAGCGATGCTGGAAGAACCTGTCGCCTACTTTGAGGAAGTCCTGAAGCACAACGAAAGCGTCATGGATTTCCTCCATTCAGACTACGCCCTGGTCAACGAGCGACTCGCGACGCACTATGGAATTCCGGCGGTTTATGGCCCTCATTTCCGCAGAGTGCCCATCACTCCTCAAACACATCGTGGCGGCCTTTTGACGAGCGCCGCAATCATGACGATGAACTCCGACGGTACCGATTCGCATCCCCTCAAACGCGGCGTCTGGATGTTGAAGCGCATCCTGGACGATCCTCCCCCTCCGCCCCCTCCGAATGTCCCGGAAGTCGATCTGACCGACCCGGAGATTCTCAAAATGACGCTGAAGGAACGGATCGTCAATCACCGGAACAAGCCGGCGTGCTATGCGTGTCATTCCCGGATCGACCCGTGGGGAATCGCGTTTGAAAACTACGACGCCCTCGGAGCCTTCCGGACACATGTCAAGAACCAGCCAGTCGATGCGACTTCCGAACTCTTCAATCGGCAGACGCTGGCCGGGATCGATGGACTCAAGAGCTATCTGCTGACGGACCGACAAGATCAGTTCGCCAGAGCGATGGTCCACAAGCTGATGGCGTACGCACTGGGCAGGCCGCTCTCTTTTGGCGACAGTGCCGACATTGACAACTTGACCGCCCAGTTCCGAAGACGGGATGATGGACTGAGCGACCTGATCACCCTGATCATCAACAGTGACCTTTTCAACTCAAAGTGAGTGGCCGGGAACAGACCATGAATGACAAGTCCCTGTTGTTGAGTCGCCGAACGTTTCTTCGCGGCACCGGAATCGCCCTGGCTTTGCCCTGGTTCGAGACGTTTGCCTTGGGCGGGCCAACCCAGGATGAAACACCGAAACGGTTCGTCAGCGTCTATCACCCGGACGGTGTGGGATTGCCGCTCAAATCCGATCCGGCGTGGAAGGACTGGTGCTGGTTTCCCCGGGGGGGCGAGACAGACTTTGAATTGACCAAAGTTCTCGACGTGCTCGAACCGCTGCGGAGCGACATCACGATCTATTCGGGGCTGTCGCACCCTCACGCAAGAAACGTACATGGCCATTCGAACGCGGACCAGTACCTGACCGGCGCGCCAATTGGTGGAAGCGGGCCGTACCGGAACACGATTTCCCTGGACCAGCGGTACGCGGAGCATGCGGGCGACTTCACCCGTCACTCGTCGCTGGTCATGTCGACCAACGGCGGCGTTGGCGGCCCGCGTGGCGCTCAGACGCAATCCTTCAATCGCGAAGGACGTCCGATTCCCGCGATGAACAAGCCCAAGGAGATCTTCGACCTGCTGTTCGTGACGAGCGGCAAAGACGCCGCGACACGACTCGCGAGAAGCAAGAGCGCGCTCGATCTGCTGATTGACAATACGCGTTCGCTCGGCAGGCAACTCTCCCGTCGCGATCAAGAGACGCTCACGCAGTACCTTGACGCGGTGCGCGACACCGAGCTGAAGCTGTCGAAGGCTCAACGCTGGATCGACACTCCGATTCCTCAGGTCGATACCCGCAACCTGCATCTCGATGCCGAGCCGAAAGAGGCCCGGC
>JAPLOC010000667.1 GCA_026692825.1 Planctomycetota bacterium
CCTGCCCCGCAAGGGGACAGGGGTCTCGCGCGCGAATTGTCTCAATTCGTGCATCTCACGGTACGAACAACTTGAGAGAAAACGACATCCTTCGCCGACGCCGGTCGGCAGATGCCGAGAATTGATGTGACTTGGGTCGCTATTCATGTGAGGGATCCCTCAAATCCCAATAAACAATTTCCTTTTCACTCACCGTAATCATCTGCTTTCCGTCACGCGACAATTCGATTTTTCGGATTTTGTCCTCCTGTTCCCGGATCGTCAGAGTTGGCACGCCAAACTTCACATTCCACATCGTCACGGCACCATCTTCACAGCCACTGATCAAGACTGAGCCATCCGGTGTAAAGCAGAGCGATGTGATCTCTCGCGCCAGTTCGGAAAATGATCGTACCACACGAAATGTCCGAGCATCCCGCAGGCGAATCCGATTTCCATCGGTTACCGCGATCATATCCTCAGTGGGTGAGTACACGACCATGTCGGCACGGTCGTTTTGCTCAGGCAGGGATACCGACACCGGCGCACGATCATTCAGGTCAAATAACCCAAGTTTTTTCCAGAAGTAGCCGCCGACTGCAATTTTCTGACCGAGTCGATCAAAAGATAGGCACGTACCGGAACTGCCAAACGCGTGTTTTATGATTGTCTCACGCAGTCGGCAATCCCATACGCAAAGGGTGGTGCCATCAAGAAAGGCGACATAACGCCGAGCAGGATCGACACATGGGAAACCAACTATGCCAGTTTCCAGATTCTGTTGCGCTATTGCGCCAGATGACAAATCGACTATCGCAACCGTCGCGTCTCCCATATACTTCGCCCCATCGCCAACGGCGAGGAAATATGTTTTCTCACTACCCGCCCCAAAAACCATGCAGACACCGCCGCTGGTTCCATCTTGGAGGAACGCCATCGCATCAGGCATAAAGTTCTTGCCGCTCGGTCGTTCAGCGATCTTGCCGCCGTAAAACAGTGGGATATCCCGCTCGTACCCGCGCCGCAGCTTGCGGCCACGCCCTTCAATCCACCGTATTGTCGGTTCCTGCCAGTCTGTGACGGTCGCGAGCGATCCCTCATTCGAAAACGCGGCATCGACATATTCCTCACCCGACCATTTTGAAATGGGACGCGGACATGAATCCACCGGAGACAGGCGAACCTCGCCGTCGGAACCACAACTCACAATCGACTTGGAATCGCCTGTGAACGCCGCGAACTCGATTTGGCCTTGATGTCCGACATGGGATACGGGTAAACCACCACGACTGTTCGACAACACGTTGAAATGGAATTGATGGTCATACGCATGAGGAACCGCAAGAACAAATGAGCCAGACAATGACTCACTTACCACGCCACAACGTGTTAATCCGTGTGGCCTTTTTGACGTCCTATGAAAACGATTGTCACGCTTCGTCCACCGAATTAGGTAACGACCACACGCGACGATCAATTCGTCGCCAGTTCGATTAAAGCACAGAGCGTCTACATTTTCAGAAAAGGCCGGTATTTCTTGAATGACCTCGCCGGTCCGCGCGTGTCGAATTTGAACTTCCCAGTCGCTGTCGCGGCTGTTGGCTGTGGCAATTTCATTGCCAGTGGGCGAAAACGCAAATGGCGCAACTCTCGACGTCGAAAAGTCGTAGAGGGGATCACCGGTCGCAATGTCAATGACCGCCGCATCTTCACCATTGTTTGTCATGAGAAACAGGTTCCCATCCGGGGTTGGCGTCCAATCGTGGTTTCTATCGACTTCCAGTCCAGAATGGCGATGAATCACGCGACCAGTCGCAACCTCAAAGACTCTTAATATATAGCCAGTTCCAATAAGTATACTAACATCACTGCCGGTATCATTCCTTTTTCGAGTAGTTGTAGTGACCTCCGTGGCAACAAAAAGGTGCATGCCGTCGCTGGAGAACACCAATTTGCTCACCTCTTCCTCTTCCTCAACCTCTTCCTCAATCTCTTCGTCACTGTGAGATTTATAGATCCTGGAGAATCTCAGGTTCGCCAATTCCCTGGCGTTCGCGCGTACTCTGTTACCTTCATTAGGCTCATCGGTGTTGAGTTTCAACACAATGTTCTCAGGCCGCGATGTTGCGGATGCCACGAGGTCGGAGAGTTTGACACAGTAGATCGCATAATTCCCTGCCAATGCTAATGTGTCAGTCGCCGCACTGTATGTGATCGGCAAAATGCTTCCAAAATGTCCCGGAGCGGGAACAACGACTCGGCTATTGTTTAGCAGAGAGGACATCAATTCGGATTCGAAATTGGCGTGTTCAACACCCGCAAGTGCGATAGCCATTTCTTTTCCGCGGTTCTGCTTCCATTCACGGTAGGCTGTCTGGACTTGACTTCCGTAATACAGCGTCTCTGCGCGTTCCCGGGCCAGCGATTCGCTGCGTTTCGCCAACGACACCGTCACTGCGACAATGGCAGCGCTCATCATTCCGACCAACAGGGTTGTCGCCATCCCCGCGAGCCAGCCGGGGTGTTTTCTCCCCCAACGACGCGCCCGTTGAGTCAGTGGTTCGACGTGGGCGGTGACCGGTTCGTCCGCGAGCCAGCGCTCCAGATCGACCACCAATTGTTCCGCGCTCTGGTACCGCTGCTCGGGCTGGCGCGACATTGCCTTGAGACAAATCGCTTCCAACGCCCGCGGAATGCTTGGCTCGACCGCTCTCGGTGGTGGAAATTCTCCGTCCTGGACTCTGCGAAGGAGTTCCGAAAGGGAAACATTGGGTTCCGGTGCTGACTTCGCTTGGTTCGCGTGACCGCTTTTCGCATTCAGAGACGATTGTCCGGTCAACAGGTGGTACAACGTCGCCCCCAGACTGTACACGTCGGTACTGGGGCCGAATTGGTCGAGTCTCCCCGCCGCCTGTTCCGGACTCATATAC
>JAPLOC010000668.1 GCA_026692825.1 Planctomycetota bacterium
ATGAAAGGGATGAACAGGATGGAGTTGCACGCCATTCCTGCTCTCGGGGAAAGTGACTGAAATCGAAAACCTTCCCACAATCTGGTAGCGCGTCATGAATTCGCTGTGGTGGCGGTGGAATCTGAGTCCGGATGTCGTCCGAAGAGTTTCGTCAGAATCACATGCGCTGGCACGTAGCAGATCGGGACGATGCCAATCATCAGCGTGGCGAGCCAGGCCGGAGCGGGCATCCACGTTTGCGCCACGTCGTTACTGAGACCGTAAACGTAGTTGATATTCACGGGCGGACGAACGCCGTCTTCGGTCGCAGGCAATGCGGGGGGAGCTGGCATGAAAAAGTAGCAGACCAGCATCAGGCCCCAGGCGAGTACCGTCCACGCCGTGAACGCCCGGCGGTCGTACCCCAACCGCCAGACAAGAATCACCAGCACGATCGGTAGCCAGAAATGGAAAAAACTCAGACCTCGTGTCGTCAGCGACAGATTCGGGTCGAACATGTACGACGTCAGTCCCGCCAGGGGAAACCCCACGAGACTGGTCAAAAAGTCGGCCATCCACAAGGCCTGCGGAACCAGAATTCCCACCGCCGGCATCGACGCGAGCAGCGGCTTTTCCAGCCAGAACGCCCCCAGCGTCAAGAAAAGCGCGACATCGCAAAAGTAGAGAAAATTCGTCGGCCCGTACGAGGTCCAGTAGTAGGGGACCAACACCGCCATGAACGCCGTGAAGGCGAGCTTGCTCCATAATGGGAGCCGGGAATTTCGCACCCCGACGGCGGAAACTGGATTCGTATTCGATTCGGCGGACATGACCTGTGGTTCCCGAGCGGCCAGCGTGAAATGTGGAGCGATGATGGTTTCCAAATTGATGGCGAAACCGCCGCGAGAATATCACGCGCGACGCGAAGTAGCCTTCAAGAATGTTCGGCCGACGATTGGCGAACTGTGGCACGACTTCATGCGGTTCAATAGAATCCGCGAATCATGTCCAAACCGTATGACGCCACGCCCAAGCACTTGGAGGAAGTCTATCCGCAAGATTGGGGGTTGTTCTTAGGTGTCAAGCAGCGCGTTCCAGTGACAGTCGTCGACGCCGACGTGTCGACCGTAACGGCGGCGGCGGATAAGGTGTTGCGCGTCGATGAACCCGACCCGTACATTTTGCATACGGAGTTTCAGGCAAACTACGACGCGACGCTCAGTCACAGACTTCTGCACTACAACGTCGTCCTTGGATTGCGCCATTCGCTGCCGGTGCGCAGTGTCGTCATCCTTCTGCGCCGCGAGGCCGATGGAAAGACCATGACGGGTCACGTGCGGGGCAGGCTGGCCAGTGGTAAGACGTACCTCGAATTCCAGTACGATGTCGTTCGCCTCTGGGAACTCTCGCCCGAGGACATCCTGGCTGGCGGGATCGGCACGCTTCCGCTGTTGCCGCTGACGAAGGTCGCCCGCAGCAGATTGCCACGCCTGATTCACGAGATGGAGAAGCGATTCGACCGAGATGCGGAGCGGGCCGACATCGACATGCTTTGGACTGCCACGTACGTCTTGATGGGGTTAGAATATGAAGAGGGGTTCGCCAGCCAACTGTTGCAAGGAGTTCGTTCGATGAAAGAATCTGTGACCTACCAGGCGATTCTCGAGGAGGGTCGAGTGCAGGGAGTGGTCGTTGGACGTGAGGAAGGACGTGAAGAAGGGAGAGAGGAAGGGCGGGCCGACGAAGCCCGACGGATCTTGTTGTCTCTGGGAACGAAACGGTTTGGCAAGCCCCCGGTGAAGGTTCGCCGGAGAATCTCGACGATCGCCGAACCGGCCGTCCTCGAACGCCTTGCCACACGTTCGCTCGACGTCGAGAGTTGGGCCGACCTGCTTGCCGGTTTGTAGGGTGCTGTGAGACCTGCGGCGATTCTTATCAACCACCCGCTTGAGTACCAAAATTGGCGACATTCCCAGTGGCAGCGCCCGTTTACGCTCGCACGGCCGACTCCCGTTGGTCGCTGGCCGTGGCACCCTTTTGCAATTCAAGCGGGCCGTTGATTCGAATTCCAATTCTTGACACTTAGCACACGGCGCGGGACAATAGAGTACGGGAGTACAGATTCACGCACAGGGACTTGCGACCACATGGCTTTGGAACAGTTTCATCCGATCATCCGCCGGTGGTTTCTCGGTCGCTTTCGCGGTCCCACCGAACCACAGCAGTTTGGCTGGCCCCGCATTCACAACGGCGAACACACGCTGATCGCCGCTCCCACCGGCTCGGGTAAGACCCTGACGGCATTTCTGGCGGCGATCGACCGGTTATTCCAGGAGAGTGAGCAGGGGGAACTTCCGGAAGAGATTCGGGTCGTCTACATCTCGCCATTGCGGGCATTGTCGAACGACATGCACCGCAATTTGGAAGTGCCGTTGGCGGAAATCTCGGCACTGGCGGCCGCTGAGGGGCTTAACGTTCCCCCCATTCGGGTCGGACTGCGCACTGGGGACACGCCCCAGCGTGAACGGGCGCGATTGATCAAACATCCGCCGCACATTCTGGTGACCACGCCAGAATCGCTCTACCTCCTGCTGACCAGCGTTCGTGGTCGCGAACGGTTGGCGAGTGTGGAGACTGTGATCGTCGACGAAATCCACGCGCTCGTGCGGGACAAACGGGGATCGCATCTCGCGCTGTCGCTCGAACGCCTCGATGCGTTGTGCGGCCGGCCCGTGCAACGGATTGGTTTGTCGGCGACCCAGCGCCCCATGGAACGGATCGCGGCGTTCTTGGTGGGGGGAGACGAGGCGACGATCGCGGCCTGGAACCGTGACCACGAAACGCGAAGCGCAAGCTTGTCCTCGCGGGAGGGTCAAGCTCCACGGGAGGGCGAGGCTCCTGCCGAGCCGTTGATGCGCCAGCATCAACTTCCGCCCGTTTCAGCAACCACCAACCGCCTCGTCGCCATCGTCGACGTCGGTCACCAGCGACAACTCGATCCGAACTGGGTGCCGTCTGCATGCACGAGCAATGGGCCGAGATCAACGCCCGCATCTGCGAGCTGATCAATTCCCATCGCAGCACGCTGATCTTCGTCAACACCCGCCGGATGGCCGAGCGGATCACGCATCAGCTCACTCAATTGCTGGGTGAGGACGCGGTCAGCAGTCACCACGGTTCGCTCGCGGCCAACCTCCGGCACGACACCGAACAGCGCCTCAAGAACGGGCAGTTGAAGGCGGTGGTGGCGACCGCGTCGCTCGAACTGGGATTGGACATTGGCTACATCGACCTGGTGATTCAGATCGGTTCCCCCCGGTCGATCGCCACATTTCTGCAACGGGTCGGTCGATCGGGTCACGCGCTGGGACTGATCCCCAAAGGCCGGCTGGTCGCGCTGACCCGCGACGAGTTGATCGAGTGCCTGGCTCTCATCCGCGCGATTCGCGCGGGTCGGCTGGATGTCATTCCCATTCCCGAGGCACCACTCGACATTCTCGCTCAGCAGATTGTCGCCGAGGTCGGTTGTGGTGAATGGGAGACCGACAAACTGTTCGAACTGTTTCGGAACGCGTGGCCCTATCGCAATCTGAAACGGTCGGATTTTGACGGCACGATCGCGTTTCTCAGTGAGGGGATCTCCCAGTCGGGCGGCCGGGGTAAGGTCTTTTTGCACCACGACCAGGTCGGCAAACGCGTACGGGCGCGACCGGGAGCCCGGCTCATCGCGACGACGAATGGTGGGGCGATTCCCGAGATCGCTTCGTATCGCGTGGTCGCTGAACCAGACCAGACCGTGGTAGGGACGCTGGATGAAGACTTCGCTAGCGAGAGTTCGGCAGGCGAGATCTTTCTGCTCGGCAACACGTCGTGGCGGATTCTACATGTTCGTGGGAACGATGTGACTGTGGCCGACGCGGCCGGGGCTCCCCCCACAATTCCGTTCTGGCGCGGCGAAGCTCCCGGTCGGACACTGGAACTG
>JAPLOC010000669.1 GCA_026692825.1 Planctomycetota bacterium
TGATTTTGGACAGGACCTAAGTTGGGTGCCACTGCCAGCGAACGCCGCGAGTGGGCCGAGAAGGTGAACTGCGGAATGTGGTTGTGCAGCTATGAGAGTGCGTACGACGGACGGAAAGAATTTGACAGGATGAAGAGGATGAAAGGGATGAACAGGATGGAGTTGCTTGCCATTCCTGCTCTCGGGATCAGTGGCTGAAATCGAAAAACTCCCAATCCAAACGATTGACTGTCGCCTCAGCAATCCTGTCCATCATTTTCATCCCTTATCATCCTGTTGAAAAATTCAACGACCCGCGAGAGCAATGAGTCGGCAGTGCGACTATCTACGGGCGTTGCTGTTGGAGTTCGGGCGATCCTGGCCCCGAAGCGGGCAGTTGAAAAAAAACGGGGGCGTGTGGAATGAATTCCACACTACCTCCCCAGTCACCCCTCCCGTTACAATCGATCGTGACAAGTCACTTGCCCACCGGCCTCCCGAAGCGCTCCTTCCCTGGGGGGCCAACCAAGTTTCTCCGCCGAGGTTTGCTCCCGTGCCTGCCTGTAGCGCTTCGCAACGCGTGACGTGGCGACATTGTTTGATGTCGCTCGCGTCGCTGCTCTCGCTTGGATTGCCGTCCGCCACTGTTTTCGCCGCGGATGATGTGAAATTCGGTCGCGACGTGTTGCCGATCCTGTCGGCGCACTGCTTCGCCTGCCATGGTCCCGACGCCGAGGCCCGCAAGGGGGATCTGCGGCTGGATGAACCCGAGGCGGCATTCGCCAAGCGAGACAGTGGCACGCCGCTCAAAGCGGGTTCGCTCGACGAAAGTGAAGTGTGGCAGCGAATCATCACGACCGATGAGTCGACGGTGATGCCCCCCCCGGCGGCGAAAAGACCACTCACCGACGCGCAGAAAGAGATTCTGCGGAAATGGATTGAGCAGGGGGCCAAATATCAGAAGCACTGGGCCTTCAATCCCCCCGTCAAGAGTGAGCTTCCGGTGGTGAACCGCCCCGGCTGGCAGGAGAACCCCATCGACCGGTTCCTGTTGGCGCGCTTGCAGCAGTCGGGTCTGGAACCACGTCCTGAAGCGAGTCGCTCGACGCTGATTCGGCGGGTCGCGTTCTCCCTCACCGGTCTCCCTCCCACCCCGGCCGAGGTGGAGCAGTACGAGAAAGACGCCTCTCCCAATGCGTACGAAAACATGGTCGACCGGTATCTCGCGTCGCCGCGGTACGGTGAAGAGATGGCCCGGCACTGGCTCGATGTCGCCCGCTACGCGGATACGCACGGACTGCATCTCGACAACGTCCGTGAAATGTGGGCGTATCGCGATTGGGTGATCGGGGCATTCAATCGGAATCTCCCCTTCGATCAATTCACGATCGAACAGCTCGCCGGCGACAAGCTCCCCAACCCGACGCGCGACCAGTTGATCGCAACGGGGTTCAACCGCTGTAACGTCACGACCAGCGAAGGGGGCTCGATTGATTCGGAGTTTCTCTTTCGATACGCGGTCGACCGAACCAGCACGACGATTCAGGCGTGGATGGGACTCACCGGAGGCTGTGCCGTCTGTCACGATCATAAATACGACCCGCTGACATCGCGCGAGTACTACTCGCTGTATTCGTTCTTTTACAGTTCCGCCGACCCGGCGATGGATCGGAATATCAACACAACCGACCCGTTCCTGCGGCTTCCCGATGCCGACCAGGAGCGTGACTTGGCGGCATTGCGAGCGGCCGAGCAGCAGGCGAAACAGGCGCTCGATGAACTGACGGCGAAACTCGAATTCGCGGACCCAGCCGAGGCGAACCCTGCGCCAGGCAAACGACCGGTCAGCGACGTCTGGTTCGATGACTTCTTCCCCGCCGGCGCGCGGGTCAGTTGTTCCTCGCGCAACGCGTCGGTCTGGTCGAACGCGCCGCAATCGACGGTCGCTTCGGGAGTCCGGGCACTGCGCCAATCGTTCGCGAACTACTACACCGACAA
>JAPLOC010000670.1 GCA_026692825.1 Planctomycetota bacterium
CCCGAAGAGCAGATCAGCGTCTACTTTACCATTCGACAGTACGGCAGCCTCCCACCGGGGGTCACCTACGAGGAAACGCTGTCGCAGTTGCGTGAGCATAGCGACCGCTTGCTCGAGACCCATGTGATCGACCAGGTGCTGCGACCGTTGGCTCAGGCGATTTCGACCAAGTAGTTCGACCATCCGGCTTCCCGATCGGTCTGGCCAGCGCGAGACTTGAAATGCCATACTTTCCCCGGGCCGGGTTTCTTTCCCTGCTGTTACTCGCGACAGTGTGCGTCGGTCCGCTCCGCGCCGATGGTTTGGCTCGACTGACGGAAGAGCGGTTGATTCGAGTTCGGCAGGCGATTCAGGGATTCTCGCAGGAGCGGGAGGAGCCAACGCGTTCCGAACGGTATGTCGACGTGCGGGCCAATTTGCATGTTCATTCCCGCTTCTCGCACGACAGTCGAGGATCGCTGGACGAGATCGTCGCGGCGGCCAAACGGGCTGGCACCCGGGTGTTGATGTTCACCGAACATCCGGCGGACCATTACGACTTCTACCAGGACGGTCACCAGGGACTGCGCGACGGGGTGCTGTGCATTCCGGGAGCCGAGATGAAGGGCTTTCTCTGCTACCCGACGGGCAATGTGCGTGGCATCGAGAATGAACCACCGCAGGTGTTGAGCGATCTGATTCGCGGTCGCGATGGATTGATGTTCGTGTCGCACCTGGAAGAGCGGATGGAATGGCGGATCCGCGGCGTGACGGGAGTCGAAATCTACAACACGCACGCCGACTTCAAGGACGAGACCGCGCTGTTGAAGGCGTTGCGGAATCCGCTGTGGCTGTTGCAGTCGGCCGAGCTGTTTCGCAAATACCCGCAGGAGGCATTCTCGGCACTGCAAGACTACCCGGCGGACTATATTCGCCGATGGGACGAATTGTGTGTGGATGGCCCCCACACCGGTGTTTCCGCAAACGATGCGCATCAAAACGTCGGCCTCGTGATGAAGAAACTCGACGCCGGCAGAGTGCGAATTGAAGACGCGCTCGAAAAGAAGCTGCTCGACCTCGACGCGACGGGAAACCCGTTGTTGGAACCGTTGATCGACGGCAGAGACGTCGGCGAGACTGTGTTCGAACTGCGGATTGACCCGTATGAACAGAGCCTGCGGCATGTCGGAACCCATCTGCTGCTGGATCGGGAGACCGGTTTGACGCGCGAGGCGGTGTGGGAGGCGCTGCGGGCGGGGCGGGCATACGTCGCGTTCGACTGGCTCGCCGACGCGATTGGTTTCGACTTCGCCGCCGTTTCGCCCTATGGTCAGCACGAGATGGGGAGCCATTTCCCGGTGCAACCGGAAATGCGACTGGTCGCCCGGTCGCCAATCGCGGTGAACTGGCGGTTGATCCGAGACGGCAAGCTGGTGAACGAATCAACCGGCAGGCAATTCGAGGCGCCACTCGTGGAACCGGGAGTTTACCGGATCGAGAGAAGCAGATTTGGGTGCTGTCGAATCCGGTGTATGCGACTGTGCCCGCAAGTGATACTCCACGCGGCCGATAACGCGACATTGAGACCCAGCGGGATGGTCTGTGTGGGAGTGTCGGCGTGAAAACCGGCCGGCTGACGCCGGCCGCTCGCCTGTGCATTATGGCGCGTTATGGGGCCGCCCACGAAAGGTGTCGTGGTACTGCGCTACAGCGATCCCAACTCGACGTCAACGTAGTGTTCCTGCCGATCGTCCCATAGCGGAATCGACAGATCGGGTTGTTCGTTTCCATCGACTGTGATTCGCTTGACTTCACCGCCCGACGCGAGTTGTTTCACCGTGATGTGGAAGAACGTCTCGCAATGACGATAGTGCAGCTTGAACGACTTCCAGTCGGCCGGCAGACACGGGGTGAAACGCAACCTGTCCCGCTCCAATCGCAAACCCAGGAGCGATTCCACGATCAGCCGGTACATCCAGCCCGACGAGCCGGTGTACCACGTCCAGCCGCCACGTCCGGTATGAGGCGGAACCGCGTAGACGTCGGCCGCCACCACGTACGGTTCGACTTTGTACTTCGCAATTTGTTGTGGCGTCGATCCGTGATGGATCGGATGAATCATCGAGAACAATTCCCACGCGCGGCTCGCATCCCCCAGCTTGGCGAATGCCATCACCGTCCAGATCGCGGCGTGTGTGTATTGCCCCCCATTCTCACGCACACCGGGTACATATCCCTTGATGTACCCTGGGTCGGCGCTCGACTTGTCGAACGGCGGGTCAAAGAGCTGAATCAGTGATTCGCCCCGCCGCACCAGACGCTCATTCACCGCTTCCATCGCGACCCGCGACCGCTCGGGATCGCCGGCGCCAGACAAGACCGCCCAGCTTTGGGGAATCGAATCGATCTGGCATTCCAGATTCCCCGC
>JAPLOC010000671.1 GCA_026692825.1 Planctomycetota bacterium
GGAAGTCGAAGGTGCCGTTGAGTCGGGCTGGACCGATCGTCTCGGCAGAGAGTCCACGCTGCCTGCTGTGAGGTGTTGTGAGGTAGAACGAAAGGCGGGATCGAGATCCCGCACTCCAAGTCTCACAATAGCTCGCGAAGACGGGCGAGGCCCCGGCGGAGGAGGCCGGCGACCGAGGCGGGGGTTCGGCCGGTTTCGGCGGCGATTTGCTGAAGCGGCAGTTCGCGAAGATGTTTGAGAATCACGACTTCCCGCTGATCGGCCGGCAGTTTGTCGATCGCGTCGGCCAGCCGCAGGAGTTGCTCGTTCCGGGCGGCGGCCAGGCTGGGGGAAGTCTGGTCGGCGGCGAGCCAGTTTTCGAGGCCGGCGGCCGATTGGTCGACGTCGGCCGCCAGAGAATGTTCGCGGGCGATGTCCCGTTTCTCGCAGTGAAAGTGCCGCTGGGCGTCAATGAGTTCCGCAGTCAAGATCTGCCGCAACCAGGCGACAAGCCCGCCGGGACTGCGGTCGCGGAGTCCGGGGAGAGCGGCGTGGGCTTTCAGCAGCGCCTGCTGGACGATGTCCGCCACGTCGAACTTGCCTTGAAGCTGACGGTTCCAGTTCGCATGGGCCAAGGCGCACAAATACCCCCGATACGCTTCGAGCGAGAGAGTGTCCGCGGAATTCGAAGGTTGCGCGAGCATTTTTTGAGACCGGCTTCGGAGATTTGAGTCTATCAAAGATGGACGATACTGGATTGCGAATGAACCGCGGAATTTGTGAGATTTTTCCTGGACCTTGGCCCTGCGGGACACCCATCAGCCAGGACGTGAAACCATGTTCTGATTCCATTGAAAGTGATGTAACCGGTTAACTCAATGACGGTTTCGGCGATTGGAAGTAGATTACCTGTATCTGACTGGTGGGTGTCACTGGGGTTTGACTGGGGAAGGCGCGTGGAACGAATCCCACGCTATGGAGCTCGTGGCCGGTTCCTTTGCACCACACGGCGCGTGCCGCGCAAAATCATGGTTTGGATTCTGAGCGGGTACTTACTCTTTCGCCTTGACCGGGTGTTCCGCCAACCAGCCGACCATCGTTTTCGTCACGAGTTCCGGCCGGTCGCGATGGACCCAGTGCCCCGCTTTGGGAACAGTCACCAGGGTGAAATCCGAATCGATCCACTTCCAGGTGTCGTTGAGCGCTCCGGGCAACAATGCCGTGTCGTCGAGTCCGTGGATCATCAGCACCGGGCACTTGATTTGCGGAAACTCGGTCGTAGCGTCGTACGGCTCCCGCGGGTAGTTCGCCTTGTAGAAGTTCAGCATTCCTTCAAGCGAACTGCGACGAAACGCTTCCAGGTATTTCTCCCGCGCTTCTGGCTCTTTCACCCAGAACACCAGCGCTTCGGGAGAAATCGCCTTGGCCGCCTCGGGGCGTTGAAACGCCTTGGCGTAGGCGCTGTTCTTCTGCTGTTCGGGATTATTCTTCAGTTCGCGAAGCAACCCTTTCGGGTGGGGCAGGTTCAGGATGATCAGCCGTTCGGTCAGTTCGGGTTGGTGCATCGCGAATGACCAAGCGATCGCTCCGCCCCAGTCGTGTCCCACAATGGTGGCCCGGTCTCGCCGCAGATGCTTCACGACGGCCGCCACATCTCCCACCAGTTTCTCCATGGCGTAGTTCTCGACCCCTTCGGGCTGGTCACTTTTGTTGTAACCCCGCAAGTCGAGAGCCACCACCTGATGGTTCTTCGCCAGGCTCGGCATCTGGTCGCGCCACGAATAGGAGAAATCGGGAAAGCCATGCAACAGGACCACCAACGGCCCTTCTCCCGCCGTCACGTAGTGGATCTTCACACCATCGGAGTCGGCGAACCCCTCTTCTCCCAGCTCAGCCGCGCGGCAGGGGGTGAATGACAGCGACAGAGCGAGCAGCAGGGCACACAGGCAAGTTTTCATCGACTTCACTCCGGCGGCTACTGAAAATTCGCCGCGATGAGAAACACGGTCAACACGACCCCCCACACGATTCCCAGCACGTGCCAGAACCAGCCGCACGCCGAGACTCCCCAATGGAACTCGTGATCGTAACGATCGTCGAGCGCTCCGATCAGCACCCACAATAGCCACCACAGAGCGACCGTGAAGTGCATCGCATGGAGACCGGAAACCACCGTCAGAAAGGCGTTCGAACCGGTTTGCGTTTCCGCGACCCGCTGATGGGTGAAGAGAATCTTCAATCCATACGCCTGGAGTCCCAC
>JAPLOC010000672.1 GCA_026692825.1 Planctomycetota bacterium
CTCGACAAACTCGTCCTGCATCGGAATCGCGGTTCCGGATCCGAAGTCGGCCAACCCGAACGTTTCCCCCAGTGCCTCGGAAAACTGCCGAAACTGCCCCAATGTGAATGACAGGTAGGCCCGGTCATTGGGAGTGTCGAGGCTGCTGACCCGTACGCCGATACGTCCTTCGCCAAACACAGGGACGTCCGCGAAAACCGATTCCTCGGTCGGAGTCGAGGGTTGTACGATCCGCAATTGTTGCAATTGTTCCCGCGACAGGGTGTGCTGAGCCGGGAGCTTGAGTTCGACCAGCGCCTTGTTCGCCGCCAGATGCTCCAGCAGCGTCTTCCGGTTGGCAGCCTTCTGCTTCGGCTCCTGCATCGAACGGAACGGCCCACCGCCGCTGAACAGAACCGCCACCAGAATGTGGTCCGCCGAGATTCCCAGGTCCACTGGCAATCCGTCGGCCAGCAAACTGGCGGGAAGCAACTTCAGGTTTTTGGGGACCATCCGATGCAGCAACACATCGGTGACCCATTTCGTGTAGCCCGCAGCGGGAGCGGCAGGCGCTTCGGGGGCGGCGGCAGGGGCCGCATCGGTGGATGTCCCCGTTTCTCCCGAGGTCTGACTGGTCTCCGCCATGGGGACGAAGAACATCGTTTTGCAGTTGGGGCAACGACCGGTGCGACCGCGGTGCTTTTCCTGCACCTGGACGCGATGTCCCTTCGGACAAAACACCAAAAAACGGCCGGGGGCCACCGCCATGGTTTGGCTGCGCAGTTTGCGTCGGCCCCCTTTCGCTCGGTTTTGAGATTCCGTTTGCTCTTCGAGCGCGGTATTCAGTAGCGCCTCGCCCGCGGTGTTAACCGAATGATCGACGTCGCTGGTGGCCTCGGTGGCTCGCTGGTCACGTGACTCTCCACCGGCCGGCGCGGCAGGCTCCGGTGCGGCGATCGGAATCTCTTCCACCGCAACCGTCGAGGCGGGAACAACCGGGACGACGGGAACCACTGGTGCCGCAGATGTTTCGGGAGCCGGGGAGGACTCGGTCAGGTCGTAACCCCCTCCCCCGACGGCCGGCATCTCAAAGTCGGACTCCGACGCGACGGTCGAATCTCCCATCAGCGGCACGGAGAAGTCGCTGGTGATCGTGCTTTCCGCGAAGCCGAAATTCGGGTTCAGATCAAAGTCATCGTCGTCAGCGACGGTGGAGAAGCCGCTGTTCGAAAAGCCGGTGCCAAACTGACTGGGGACGCCCGTGACCTGGGCACCGCCCGTCCCGCCGTACATTCGGCTCGCCATCCTGGCCATTGCGGCCTGTTCGACTTCGAGCGTGGTGAACGCCCCGCAGTCACGACAGCGGAGGACACCTGGGGGGAGCATCATGCCGCATCCCGGGCAGGGGGTCTCGGCGGCAGCAACCCGGCCGCCGCGCGAGGCGACCATGGGGGAGACCGGGGGAGGCGGAGGAGCCGCGACGGCGGGCAGCTCGGCACCACAGTCTGGGCAGACTGTCTCGTTCCCCATGATCACGGCGCTGCACGCCGGACAATCCCGCAAGGCGACTTCCATCGATCGCAATCTCCGCACAGCACGCGAAACAGTCGAGCGAACCAAACTTCAGACCAGAAACTCCATCGTATCAGAGGGGCGACACAAATCCAGCGGGAAACCCCAGGAGAATGGGCAAACTAGGGAATCCTGTGGTAAATTCGGTGTGCTGAATCGGAGAAATCGTCAAACTCGGCGGAAAGGTTGGCAAAACGACCGGTCATTTCGGAGTTTTCGCAGCAGTCGTCGCCACACCGGATATTCTGTTAATCTACCGCAGATCTCCAATTTTCTCTCAAGCTGTGGCGTAGACTGACGTACGTGAGTAGACTTAATACATTCTGTCTGAGTTGACAACTGGTCCACTTCCCCCTCCTTTGGAGTACACCCGATGACGTCGCGTTTTCTCAAATGGACCGCTGCCGGCCTGACCGCCTGCACCTTGCTGGCGAGCCCTGCGTTCGCCCAGGGGCCGGGGGCCGCCCCCGGCGCACCGCAACGCAGCCCGTTCGAAGCCGCCACGACTGGTGCGAAAAAGGCGGAGGGCCTGCTCACGGTGTATTATAAAGATCAGCAATTGCTGGTCGAAGTTCCCCCCTCGGCGCTCAATCAGAATCTAATCGTTCTCACCTCGATCGCCCGCGGCATCAGCCAGGGACAGGTTCTGGGGGGGATGAGCTGGGGCTTCGGTGACGACGCCGTCTGGTCGTTCGTCAAACAGGGAGAGAAGCTGCAAGTTGTCCGGCGCAATCCGCGCTTCCGGGCGGCTCCAGGCAGCCCCGAGGCGGCCGCCGTCAAGATGGCCTACAACGACAGCATTCTTTACGCGCTGCCGATCATCACCACCAGCCCCAGTGGCGGCATAGTGGTCGACATGACCCGCATCTTCCTGAGCGACGATCAGATGATCGGCCGTTCGATCGGAATGAGCTTCGCAGGCGATCGCTCTACCGTTGGTGAAGTGAAGTCGTATCCCACCAACACCGAGATTGAAATCAACGCGGTCTACGCGGGTGGTGGTGACATTGACACCGTCCCCGATGCCCGTGGTGCCCAAGTGACGGTTCACTACAGCATCAGCCGGCTGCCCCAGAACGACTACCGTCCCCGCGTCGCCGACGACCGTGTGGGGTACTTCCTGACGGTTGTGAAGGACTTCAGCGACAAGAAGCAGGACGAAAACTTCCAGCGGTACGTCAACCGGTGGCACCTCAAGAAGAAAGATCCCTCGGCGAAGCGTTCTCCCCCCGAAGAACCGATCATCTTCTA
>JAPLOC010000673.1:0-783 GCA_026692825.1 Planctomycetota bacterium
CGAGTATTTTGTGCTGGGAGATAACAGCCCGGTTTCGAAAGACAGCCGGGGATGGACGAGTGACACCGTGTTGCGGCGGGATTTGTTGATCGGAAAGCCGTTGGTGCTGCATCTGCCTTCGCGGCGGAAACGGATTGCGATTGGTTCGTGGCAGACCGAGATCCGCATTCCCGAGCCTTCCCGTGTCCGCTATATTCACTAATCGCACAGAGTTGATGTCAGGAACGAGCGACACATGAAAGCCGAGAAGAAGATCTCCAACGACACGAGTGCTGGCTCCCCCTCGGCGGCGACCGCGCCTACTCCGACTCCGCCCCCTCCCCCCCGGCAGGAAAGCTGGCGGGAGACGGTCGAGTCGATCGTCATCGCCTTCATCCTGGCGTTTCTGTTCCGCACGTTTGAAGCCGAAGCGTTCGTCATCCCCACCGGATCGATGGCCCCCACCTTGTTCGGGCAGCATCGAGACGTCACCTGTGAAAGTTGCGGTACCCGCTTTTCCGTGGGGGCGAATGTCGGAACCGGAAGCGACTCGGAAATTCAGCGGGGGTACATCAATGCGGGAAATCGGCTGAAGTCCGCGGTTTGCCTCAACGCCGCTTGCCACTATGTCAACGACGTTTTCGGCGACGAAATCTTCGCGGGCGACCGCATTCTGGTGAATAAATTCCCCTACGAATTCAGCGATCCCGTGCGGTGGGATGTGGTGGTCTTCAAGTATCCCGATGGAGCGAAGACCAACTACATCAAACGTCTGGTCGGACTTCCGGGAGAAGAGCTGCACAT
>JAPLOC010000673.1:830-10922 GCA_026692825.1 Planctomycetota bacterium
CAAAGGGGATATCTGGCTCCGCAGGCTGCATAGTGACGACCCGTGGCGACTGGCTCGCAAGCCGATCGACAAGCAGGCGAAGTTGCAGCTCATCGTTCATGACAACGACCGCCCCGCCAGAGAATTGCTCGCGGCGGGCTGGCCGGAATCCTGGAGAGGGGTGGCCGACTCGAATTGGGTGGGTGATCCCGAAAAACGGTCTTTTCGTGTCGACCCGTCTGGAAACGAGACCGATCGCTGGCAGACGTTGCGGTACACGCATTTCGTCCCGCAGCCGGCCGACTGGAACGATCTGCTGGATGATCGCCCGCTCAAGACCCCGATGCCGCAGGTTGTTCGCGACGAATACGCGTACAACATGCGAATCACCAAAGGACACTCACATACTGAGGGGAGCCAGAAATTCCCCACCAGTCACGACGGTTACGCCGAGTATTGGGTGGGTGATCTGACGCTGACCTGCGAGCTGCATCCCGAGTCGGCCAAGGGAGAGATTCAGTTGGAACTCGTGGAAGGGATCCGCAAATACCGCTGTCGATTCGACCTGGCGACCGGGCAGGCGCAGTTGTCGTACCCGGCGGAAATGGGGCGCGACAACGACGACGACGTGGTGTTGCTGGGGCCAGCGTTTGAATCGAAACTGACCCCGGGCAAAGCTCATCAGGTGCGGTTTTGCAACGTCGATGATCGCCTGGTGGTGTGGGTCGATGGCGAAATTCGCCAATCGGTGGAAATGGATCTGGATCCCGCGTCGATTTACCAGGCGGTGGCTCCCTCGAGTCAGGCGGAGACGCCGGAAGATCGCTCGCCGATCGCGGTTTCCGTACGCGGGGCGGCGGTGCGGGTCGCGCACCTGCTGATTGAGCGCGACACCTACTACACCGACCGGCTGAACAGCATGAAAGTCGCGACGGAATTCGAGCTGAATGACTACGAAGACGACAACGAAGACCAGTTTCTGATGCTGGGGGACAACAGCCCGCGAAGCAACGACGGACGGGGCTGGCGCGAGCCGTACAGCGTTCCGCGAAAGCTGCTGATCGGTAAAGCGTTCTGCATTTACTGGCCCCACGCGGTCCCGTTCCTCAACAACGGGAAGGGGTACCCGGGCAAGCAGTACCATGAAGAGTTCGACCAGTCCGCCACCCCGATTCCCCGGATCAGTGTGCCGTTCGTTCCGCAGGTTGGTCGAATGAAGCGGATCTGGTAGCCTGAGACAGACCTTGGATCCCGCCGACGGCGGAGGCGGGATCTTGGACGGGTTTGTAGCGTACCGCCCCAACAGCGTCACGGAGGATGCGATACATGCCACCGCGCTTGCAGTGCATCGGGCTGAAGAAAATCTACAACGGGCGGACCGTCGTCAACGACGTGAGCTTCGAAGTGGAACAAGGGGAGATTGTGGGGCTGCTGGGGCCGAACGGCGCGGGCAAGACGACGTCGTTCCGCATGACGTGCGGCATGGTCGAGCCGACCGCCGGCAAGGTCTTGCTCGATGGCGTCGAAGTGACGAACTGGCCGATGTACAAGCGGGCCCGGCGGGGGATGGGATATCTCGCGCAGGAGTCCAGCGTCTTCACCCGGTTGACCGTCGAACAGAACATTCTGGCGATTCTGGAGCTGCTGCATGTGGGGCGTGCCGAACGCAAGCGGGTCACTGCGGGGCTGCTCGAACAGTTCGGCCTGACCAAACTGACCAAGTCGATGGCATCGACGCTCTCGGGGGGTGAACGACGCCGGCTTGAGATCGCGCGCTGCCTGGCGAGCAACCCGGCGTTGATCCTGCTGGATGAGCCGTTCACTGGGATCGACCCGGTGACGATTCAAGGGATCCAAAAGATCATTCAGGATCTACGAGACAGCGGGATCGCGATTTTGCTGACCGACCACCGCGAGATGGAAACGTTGACGATCACTGATCGGAATTACATCATTTGCGAAGGTCGAGTGCTGGTGTCGGGGGACTCGGAAACGGTTCTGGGGAATCCCGAAGCACAGACAAAATACTTTGGGAAGCGAACCTACCACGATTCGGGAATGTTCCACCCCATCAAGGGACCCCATACGGCACCCGCCCCGGACGAGGCGCGCAACCCTATTCCCTAGAAAGCGTTACGGCGAATCCAGAATACCCATCCGAGATCGCTGACGGGTGGTTCCGGGGTCTGGGTAAAGGTTGCGCAACTTGCGTCAGGCAGCGAAACTAGGGGGGATTGACCCCACGCTGTCTGTCGCGCGATTATTCGATCGCGCCGCGCGTGTTGACGGTTCCCGGAACGACGATTGGAGAATCTCGGGAATGCTGGTTCTGTCGCGGAAGAAGAACGAGAGCATCGTCATCGACGGTAGCATCGTCGTTACGATCGTGGAAATCAAGGGGGACAAGGTGCGTTTGGGAATTGACGCGCCCAAAGAAGTCCCCGTACACCGCAGCGAAGTGTTTGACGCCATTCAATCAGAGCAGGCCAAGCCGGAACCGCCCACCGAGGCGTGTCCGACAGCGGGTGCCTGAGTCGTTTTTGGCGGCGAGATTCGCGCGGGGTTTTCATGTCGCAACGGGTTTCCTTCGGAAACAAGTGAAGTCGCGGCGGGTTTGACCCGTTGGGCGCTCGGGGTGTTCGTGTCGTGGGGTTGAGGGCGTCGATTGCGGCTGGGGCGATGGCAAATTCGGTCTCGGCGCTTGAGTATTCCGAAAGGGAGTTTCGTATTGGTACCGAGAGCGGCACCCATGGAGTCATTTCGCGCCCCGAGACCCTTGCCCCTTGGGGGCTGTCGTGCAGGTGAACGCGGTCGAAGGCTAAGCACCTGTCCAAGAACTCGCGGAATCGAACTCGGACAGGTTCTAAATCGCGAAATCCACCTTCCGTCCCAACAGCCGATCCACCAGCTCGGTCGGAAGTTCAATCGACTCCGATTCCGGTCGGCGAACATCGGTCGGATTGATCCCGCAGTACATCGCCCACGGACCCAAATGCCGCCACCGCCCCGCCCGCTTTGGCTCGTCCGGCATCACGGGCGTCGTGCAGCGGTTGCAGCCAATGGTCGAATACCCTTGCAGGTGCAATGGATTGATGATCACGTTGTTTTTGTTGATGTAGTCCTGCATTTCGTGATCTTCGAAATTCGCCAGGACGTTCACCCGCACGCAGTTCATTGACTTGTCAATCGCCAGAATCGGCAGGTTGCTCCGCCGTTCCCCATCACTTCGCCGCAAACTCCCGATGAGACCGTCATAGCGGCCCCGCGCTTGCAGTAGCGGCTGCGTTTTTCGCATGTCGCAGCATTTCAATTGCCCATCGACATTGAGGTACAGGATCCCCAATTTCGCGGTCTGCTCTTCCATCGTCAGCTCAGGGACGAGCGAAATCACCTCCAGCCCGTACTCCTTGCTGATGCGATCTCGCGTCGCAAGTGTTTCCTGAAAGTGGACGCCCGTGTCCACAAACAGAACCGGCAGCCTCTGTCCCGCGGACGATGCCATATGACAGACGATCGATCCCGCCTGTTGCATCGCCGACAGAATGGCCAGGCGATCGCCGAACACCGAGACCGCCCACCTCAAAATCTCCTGCGGAGACCGTTCTTCCATACTGGCGTTCAACGCCGCCAGATCCGCCTGCTTCAGTTGTGACATTCCGTACTTTCTCGCGACTGGTCCATCAATACGCGGGGCATCCTATCAGATCGATGAAAATTCGAGCAAGACAACATGAACAGCCGCCCATTGCCCGGTTCGCTGGCGTGACCTCAAGTGCTTCGGCTATCGTGTCGGCGAAGATGGATCCGATTGTGAATCGACACGCAAGGTGTGAAGCGTGTCGCACGCGATCGGCAGCAAAGCGCTCGAGACCCCGACATGATCAACCTGAAACGCATCCTGGTGGCCACCGATTTCAGCCAGCATTCGCAAGTGGCACTCAAATATGCCGTTGCGTTCGCCGAGGCGTTTCAAGCCGAGATCATTTTGTGCCATGTCCTCGAGAAACCCGATTTTCTCAGCGCGCTTCCCCCGGTCTTCGAAGGATATTTTCCGCCGAACATCACCGAGCTGCACGAAAAGCACGCCCGGTCGGAATGTGAAGCGATCCTCACGAAATACGGGATTTCAAACGCCCGGGTGGTACTCCCCCATGGCAACCCGTCGACCGAAACGGTCGCGGCGGCCAAGGCCGAGGATGTGGATCTGATCATCGTGGGGACGCACGGCAGAAGTGCCTTGACGCACCTGCTGCTGGGGTCGGTCGCCGAGAAGATTGTGCGGAGTGCTGGCTGTCCCGTGCTGACCGTTCGGGCCGGTGAACACGAATTCGTTCCGGTGTGATTCCGCCAATGGCGGTTGCAGTCGTTCGCGAGCGTCGCGCGGTTTGACGTTCGCTTTGGCTTCCCGTGATTCGCTCTCGCGTTGCAAAAAACCATGGCAGAAACCCCCACGTCTCCCGCAGCCGAACAGGCCCCCTGGCCCGGCTCGCACGAAATGCCCCGCTGGTCGCTGGGCCAGCTTGGTGAAGCCCCCAAGTTCGAACTTCGGAAACTGTGGCAATACCTTGGCCCGGGGTTGCTCATGGGGGGAGCCGCGATCGGCGGGGGAGAGTGGCTGACCGGGCCTCAGGTGACCGCCCGGTTCGGCGGCAGTCTGCTGTGGCTGGCGACGCTGAGCATCATCGGCCAAGTGATCTACAACATCGAAATCAGCCGCTACGCCCTGTATACCGGCGAGCCGATCTTCACGGGCAAATTCCGCACGCAACCGGGACCGAAAGTCTGGGTCTGGGTGTACCTGTTGCTTGATGTGGGAACGGCGTTTCCCTATCTGGCGGCGAGCGCCGCGATCCCTCTGTTGATGGTCTGCAAAGGGGGAGTCGTCCCGGATGTCTCGCTGATCGATTCGTTCATCAAAGACAACGGGACGATCTTGCGTGTTTTGTCGCTGTTGATTTTCCTGGCGGCGCTGTTGCCGATGATTGTCGGGGGAAAGATCTACAATTCGCTCAAAGCGGTGATGACGTTTAAAATCGTCACCGTCATGGGATTCTTGCTGGTGCTGGCCTTCATGTTCTCGAAACCGGAGACGTGGGTCGAGATCTTTTCTGGCTTCTTCAAGTTTGGCAACGTTCCCACAGGGAATGGCGACGAAGTCCTCAACGTCTTCGCCGCCGTCGCGAACGGCGAAAAGCTCCCTTCGTTGGATATCAAGACCATGGGACTGCTGTCGGCCCTGGTGGCGATTTCCGGCCAGGGGGGATTGTCGAACACCCCGATCAGCAACTACACCCGCGATCAAGGCTGGGGGATGGGCTCGCAGGTGGGGGCGATTCCCAGTCTCGTGGGTGGAAATGAAGTGACCCTGTCGCATGAAGGAACGGTCTTCATTCCCGATGAGAAGTCACTCCCCCGGTGGCGAAGCTGGCTCGGCCATGTGATTCGCGACCAGGTTTTGGTGTGGGGTCCAGCCTGCTTTTTCGGGCTGGCGCTCCCGAGCATGCTGTCAGTCCAGTTTCTGGAACGGGGCACCGACCTGACCAAGAGTGACTGGCTCGGTCCGATCATGACCTCGAACGGTGTGGGAGAGGCGGTCGGAAAAGCGATGGGGACCTCGATGGGGTCGCTATTCCAATTCCTGACTCTGTTCTGTGGATTCATCGTCCTCGCGCCGAGCATGGCGTCGACGGTTGACGGTTTCGTCCGACGCTGGGTCGACGTTTTCTGGACCTCCAGCAAGAAACTCCGCGAGCAGGACGCGTCGAAGATTCGCAAACTGTACTTTACGGTACTGGGCTGCTACGCGGTCGTGGCGCTGATCATGCTGGGGCTGATTCCGAAACCGTCGGCGCTGCTGGCGATCGCGGGCTTTGTGTACAACTTCGCCCTCGGCTTCAGTTGCTGGCACGTCATCCGGATCAATACCAAACTCCTACCGCCGGAATTGCGACCGGGCTGGGGACCGAGAATCGGCCTCCTGTTGACCGGAATCTTCTTCTGGACCGTCGGGATTCTGGGGGCGATTTCGACGATTTCGAAATTGATGAAAGGGTAACGGTACTTAGATCTCGGCCAGCCGTTCGTTCGAATCGCCGAACGCGTCGAGGCGGATCCCGACTTTGTCGAGCATCGACAGGTACAGGCTGCACATCTTGCGGTTGGGCTTGTCGAGGTAGTCGAGAACCCGTCCCCCCTGAAGTTGACCGCCGGCACCGCCGACCAGAACCACGGGAAGGTTCGTCGCGTCGTGGCCACCGGTCAGCATGCTCGAACAGTACAGCAGCATCGAATTGTCGAGCGCGGTCCGTTCGCCTTCCTGAATCGCGTCGAGCTTCTTGGCGACATACGCGAGCTGCTCGATGAAGAACTGGTTGACCTTCAACCAGTCGGCGGTGTCGGAGTGCGACAGCAGATGGTGGATCATGTAATCGACCCCCAGATGCGGAAACCGCAGCGAACTGTGGTCGTTGTTCAGCTTCAGGGTGGTGACCCGGGTGGCATCGGTCTGGAATCCCAGAACCAGAATGTCGCACATCAGCCGCATGTGTTCGGCGATGTTTTGCGGAATGCCGTCGGCCGGCCGGGGGATATTGGGCTTTTCAAGCGTCGGTTTCCAACCTTGCAGTTCGCCCCGTTGTCCCGCCTGGTCGATCCGCCGTTCGACTTCGCGAACCGAATCGAGGTACTCGTCGAGCTTACGCTGGTCAGAAACACTGATCGTCCGGCGGAAGTCGGTCGCGTCTTCCAGAACCGCATCCAGAACGCTCTTGTCCCCCTTTTGAACTTCGTCTTTGAACAGGCGATCGAAGGCCAGAGAGGGGTACAATTCCAGCGGCGTGGGAGTGGTGGGTGAGCTCCACGAAATGTGGGAGCTGTAAATCATCGAGTAGTTTTTGTGGACCGAGGGATTCGACTTTTCACAGCCAAGAACCAGGCTCGGTACCTTGGTCGTGTTGCCATGCCGCTGGGCGACAAGCTGGTCGATACTGGTTCCCGAGCGAATTTCGCCCCCCGAGGCGAGCGGAGCGCCCGAGAGGAGGTTTCCGGTCTGAGAGCTGTGAATATTCCCTTTGAGCGCCTCGGCGTTGAACAGGCCGCGGATGAAGAGGGTCCGTTCGCGGAAATCGGTCAGCGAGGCGAGGACCTGGCCCAACTGCATGTCTTTGCCCGAGCCCTTCGCCCACCACTCGCGACTGTGGAACCCGTTCCCCGAGAAGAAGACCCCCAGGCGGACCGGTGCCTGACTCCCGGCGGTCCCGGCGACTGCGGAGGCTGGCGCGGTCTCGTCTCCCCAGACGCGCAGCGATTCCATCCACGGGAGCGCCATCGAAACACCCAGTCCACGCAGGAAGGTGCGACGGGAAAAGTCGTGCAGCATGGGAACCTCTGGTTACTGAGAGCGGAGGGAATCGAATTCGGGACCGCGCGACACAGGAACCGCGCGGGGAGGGGTGACGTCAAGCATCGGGATTCTCTGATTGTCGCCTGTGGAGGGAAGTGCGTCAAATGCAACCGGGGTGAGTTTGACGGACGGTTCGTGACGATCGGGGCGGATGTGCCGGCGGCGTGACGGGAGAAGACGCGGGGCGAATCCACAGCCCGCTACCAATTGGCTGCCAGACGATTATGATATTCCGCGTCCCACGGCGCTCTGCCGACAAATCGTCCAGATTCCTGGGCGAAAACCACAACCAGTTTTTCGAGGAAGTCAGGTCGTTTCATGTCTGGACATGCACCAGCGAAAGCGTCTTCGGGTGGAGGGATTGGTGGGGTTCGCAAGGTCAAGGAAGATCTCGAGGTCAACAAGCTGTTTCGGGCGTTGATCAAATTCGGCGGGTCGGACTTGCATCTCAAGGTGGGCAAACCCCCCTCGCTGCGCGTTCGCGGGGTGATCCGCGAACTCGACATGCCGATCCTCACCGACGAGGAGATGACCCGATTGTGCTATCCGATGATGGATGAGCGCAACACGCAGATCTTTCACGACGAAGGGGGGGCCGACTTCGCCCACGTGGTCGAAATGGAGAACGACCAAGGCGTGAAAGAACCGTGGCGATTCCGCGTGAACCTCTTCATCCAGATGGGGCGGGTGGGGATGGTTTCGCGAAAAGTCGAAAGGTCGATCCCGAATTTCGAAGGGTTGTACCTCCCTCCCTCAATGGAAAGCCTGTGTCACTACGACCAGGGAATGGTGCTGCTGGCGGGGGTGACCGGGTCAGGGAAAAGTACCACGATCGCCTCGATGTTGAATTACATCAACCAGAGCGAGCGGGTCCACATTCTGACGATTGAAGACCCGATTGAGTTCGTCTACACCGAGAACAAGGCGCTCATCAACCAGCGCGAAGTCGGCGTGGATGTGAAGGACTTCAAGATCGCGATGAAGCACGCGGTGCGGCAAGACCCCGACATCATGCTCGTGGGCGAAATGCGAGACATGGAAACGTTCGAGACCGCCATGCACGCCGCCGAAACGGGACACCTGGTGTTCGGAACGATTCACGCCTCCAGCGCTCCGTCGACCATTGGGCGTATTCTCGACTTGTTCCCCCGGGAAATGCACCCCGCGCTGCGCAGTAACATGGGCTTCAACCTGAAAGCGGTGGTCGCACAGAAACTGCTCCCCACGATTCGCGACACGCCGAAACGCGTTCCGATCATTGAAATCATGATCATGAACGGGACGATCAAGAAGCTGATTCACGAAGAGAAAGACGAAAAGCTCTTCGACGCGATTCGCATCGGCAAGGAAGAAGGGATGCAGTTGTTCAACGACAGTCTGTATTACTTCGTCACCAACGAGTACATCAGCCGGGCGACGGCGTTTGAGGTCTCCCCCAACGTCGAGCAGCTCAAGATGCAGCTCAAGGGGATCGACGTCAAACAGCCTGGTATTCTATAGCGACTGCGTAGTCGCTTGGCACATGTGCAAAATCAAAACCGCTTTTGTTGCTTGTTTCGCCGACGGTCGGCACTGCGAGTGCCGAAGTGCGTCATGGGGGTCGGCGGCGGGTGAAGGTAGGTTTTTGAGGCATTGCCAATGCGTTCCATGAATTCATGGCCGACCTGCGCACGTCGAGGGGGGATGAAGGAACGGCGGGAAATCGCCCATTCGCCGGAATTGGGCGATTAAGTCTCCCAGGGATTGGCTTCGAGTGAAACGCTCAGGCTGCGCCGCGCGGAATAAAATCCTCGCTACCGACACTTTCTGCCGGTTCCTCTGCACCTCATGTCGCACGGC
Organism: Planctomycetota bacterium; assembly: GCA_026692825.1. GTDB lineage: Bacteria > Planctomycetota > Planctomycetia > Planctomycetales > Planctomycetaceae > UBA10511. The sequence goes on from JAPLOC010000673.1 coordinate 10,051, forward strand.
GTGCAAAATCACGGAGTTGATCTTGGAAAGGCACTTAGAACAGCGCAACAAGCGGCCGTCCTTCGGTCAGCTTTTGCGGCCGATCCTGGCGATCGAGAATCTCCAGGTCGGCCGGCACTCCGAGCGCGTGGTACATCGTGGCGGCGATGTCGGCTGGCGCGGTCGGCAGGTCTGCGGGATAGCCCCCCTGCGAGTCCGATCGACCATACACTTGGCCGCCGCGCACTCCTCCGCCAGCCAGTACCGCGCTGCCGCACCAGGGCCAGTGTTCACGTCCCGCGTTCCCGGGAGTGATCTGCGGACGTCGGCCGAACTCACCCACCCACACCAGCAGCGTCTCGTCGAGCATCCCCCGATCGGACAGATCATCAAGGAGCGCGGAAAAACCGATGTCGCTGGGTGGCATCAGATCTTGCTTGAGCCGGCGGAAGTTGTCGCCATGCGTGTCCCAGAAATTCGCCCCGTCCTGATGCCAGTTCACGCACACAAACGTGACTCCCGCTTCAACCAGTCGACGGGCCAGTAACAGGCACTGGCCGTGAATGTGTCGGCCGTACCGGTCACGCGTTTCGGGGGCCTCTTGTTTGAGGTCAAACGCCCGCTGCACTTCGGGCGCGGTCAGCATGTCGAACGCCCGCGTCTGCATGCCGCCAAACGATCCCGGGTCGACCGCGTCGAGTGCGGTCAACAGGCTCTCGCGGCCGCGCAATCGGCCATTCGACACCCCTTCAATCGTTCGCAAACCCGAGACTTGCCAACTGGGGTGGTTCGGATCTCCCGTGATCAGAAACGGATCATGGGCGGCCCCCAGCCACCCCGCGTGCTGGCCCGGAGCGACCCCTCCCGGAGCGGCGGGATGATTCACCACCCAC
>JAPLOC010000674.1:0-1588 GCA_026692825.1 Planctomycetota bacterium
TGCCGGGCGCTCACAGCCGACTTCACAAAACGCTCGGCTGGCTCTCTGCCGTTGATATCACCGCGACCGCGGTGACCGGCCTTATGGTCTACTACTACGGCTTCATGGTGCCGTAGTTTCGCTCTGGTGCTTGAGCCACGCTTTCGCCAGATAGCGCGGCAAATCCGAGGCGATCAAGCCAGGTTGACTGAGGTCAGCGGCGGCCAGGTCACCCGCCAAGCCATGCAGGTGCGCTCCCAGACGGGCCGCCTCGAACGTCGGCATCCCTTGCCCCAACAGGGCGACAATCAGCCCTGTCAACACATCCCCGGAACCGCCCGTCGCCATGCCGGGGTTCCCGGTCTGGTTGATCGCCCGACGGGTTCCGTCGGTGATCACGGTCCCCGCTCCCTTGAGCAGCAGGATGACGTTGTGTTTGGCGGCGAATTCAGCGGCCAGACCCGAGCGATTGGCTTGAACCTCCGCGATCGTCGTTTTCAGCAAGCGGGCGAATTCACCAGGATGAGGCGTGAGAATTCGCGGACCGGCGGGACGGATGCGATGCCAGGCGGGTCCCAGGTTGGCAAGCGCGTTCAAGCCATCGGCGTCGACCACCATGGGCTGAGAGACACGTGCGTAGATCTGCTCAATCAGTTCAGGAAGTTCATTGGCGTTTCCCATCCCCGGTCCGACCCCGACGGCTGACATTTGAGCCGCGAGCTGTTCGAGCTTGGAAACCGCGTCGCCGGAGATTCCTCCGGTGACATCTTCGCCGACGGGGTGGACCAGATAGGACGGCTCCGCCGACGCGACAATCGGCTGGACGCTTTTGGGGACCGCGAGATAAACCAGCCCCGCTCCACCGCGTAATGCGCCCAGACCCGACAACACCGCCGCTCCGCTCATCCCCCGGCTCCCCGCGATGATCAGCACCCGGCCGAATGTCCCCTTGTGTGCGTCGGTGGGACGTTGGGGGAGCGCGGGGAGGGTACCATCAATGTTCAAGGTCATGCGAGAGCCGTTTTTGTAGGGAGTCGGGAAAACGGCATTGTAGGGGGAATGGCGGTCGCCGGACATGGCAGGCGGCGATGTGGGCCGGGACAGGAAAGAAGAAATTGTTCGCTTCGCTTCCCGATTATTCCCCCGTCGAAAGCAGATTCGCAAGCCCGGCGATCGCATCCGCTTTTGTGATGCCGTAATCAATCAACAACCGCAGCAGTACCGAGGTATCGAGCCCCACATTCATGTCGAATTCCTATTTTCGTCCGGCGACAACACTCGCTCGAATCGCATCCAGGGAATGGTCAGTGACGGTTGTTTTCGCCGCGAGACAACCCAGCCACGGCCGTTGCGGAGGCTTCCGCGGCCGCAAAACCCAGACTTGTTCGCCGGCCAATTCAGCGGGTTCCAATTCGATGACATCACCCGGCCGAAGATTCAGGTCGTCGCACACCTGGATGGGGAATGTCGCTTGCCGTTTGGTGGTAGGAGTGATGGCTGACATGGGAGCGATCATCCTACGGGTCGCCTTACTTCGCAATACGAGAGTAAGGAGAACGGAAAAGGAGACTGATCTCTTGCGGTTGCTCCGGCACAGTGGCCCTGCGTA
>JAPLOC010000674.1:1615-6956 GCA_026692825.1 Planctomycetota bacterium
TTTTTCCAAGGTATTCAGTCGTTAAACCAGATGGTTGCCACAGGTTGCAGTCCCCGTCACCCGATATCGCCGACTGGCGCGAGTGAGGTCCAAATGTCTCAGCTCCCCGATGGAGCCACAATGACCGAAGATGAACTGTCACGCACTTGGAAGCAGGAAGGCCTGAGGCACGCGAACGTCGTGAATGACTATGTACGCCGGGGACTCACGGAGGGCTGGGAGAGCGTGGCAGATGTTCCCAGAGAAACACTTGAGGACAACCGGGGGCCATTGGCGCAAGCCGTCATGCAAATCGTGCGTGAAGCGAATCGGCGGGGTGAGACCGATGGACTGCGCGAACGGTTTCCACCGGCGCAGGAACCGTTGCTCGCGATGCTGGACGAACAGGGGCAATCGCTGCCACTCGCGTTGTTACTCGACGACGGCCGAGTTGTATTGCAAGTTGGATCGCCGACGGAGTCGCCCCGATTCCACTTGATTGAGGGGACAACCGTGACCGAGCTTCCCGGACTGAAAGCGATTGGACGTTCGCCCGACCGTCGGTTCTTCGCGTTGGCCACTGAAGCAGGAGTCAACGTCCACGACGGCTGGCAGGGGCCGGTTATTTCCCGACTCTCGTGGCCAACCGGACTCGAGGGCATTCCCAAGGAACTCAACGTTCCCGCTCCGAAAAGTCCTCCACCGGTGACTCGTCTTGTGCCGTTCGCCGATGGACGTCGTGCGTTGTTCGTGAGCGAAACGGGGGTCTTCGTGCTGCAAAGCGACGGGGCCGTGCGACTTCTTCCCACGACTGCCGAATTTGTGGACGCCTTCGCATTGTTTCGGGACGATGAATCCTCAGGGCCAGGGACTTATCGGCTCTACATGGAACATGGTGCCGTGTCGCCAGATGGAAAGTGGATTGCAGCCGGGCATCAGGGGAGTCAGCATTTGGTGTTTGACGCCGAGACTTTGGCAGTGGCTGGGGAGATCGGCCCTCAGTGCGAGTACCCGCATTTTGCGGCGTTCAATGCCGACTCGAGTTTGATCCTTTTCAATTCGTGTCACTTCTATCTCGGAATCACTATCGGAGTTCCCCCCTGTGAACTCCCGGGGCTCCACACGAAACCCTTCGAACAGGCACCGCCGTTGATCGCACTGGACGATGGCATGCGGGTGTATGCGGCCGTCTCCCGTGGTGACGAATTCATTGTCAGTGACGCCTACGGCTACTTGCGAGCGTTTGATTTCGCGGGGAAATACCGCTGGCAGCACTTCATCGGTTCAACGATCGAAGCCATCGACATCAGTCTTGATGGCAAAAAGTTGATCGTCACGAGTTGTGCGGGATTTCTCTGCCTGCTTGATCTCGATACGGGGGAGCGCGATCCACAGACGATTTCGACCGCGACCCACCGGGAAACCCGCCGATGGATCTTCTGGAAGAACGAGCCGGCACCGTTGATCTGGTAAGCGGCTCTTGACTTGACGAATTCGTTCGCTAGACTGTCTGTCATGTGGCGAATGAATTCGCCACGCCGGTTCCGTTCCCCCCGCTCACATCCACAAGCACTCGCTTCATGGCACGACCCGTTTCCCGTCAACCGACCGAGGTTGAACTGCTCATTCTGCGGATTCTCTGGGATCGTGGCCCGAGTCCGGTGCGCGAGATCCATCGGGAAGTCGAGGCCGCCAAGGGAACCAACTACTCGACGACGGTCAAGATGCTGGGGATCATGCTCGACAAAGGGCTGGTCCGGCGAGACGAGTCCGTCACGCCGCAGGTCTATCGGGCGGCCGTCACCCGGGATCATGCCGGCGGACGCATGCTCGACGACCTGATTGAGCGTGTCTACGACGGGGCGGCGATGAGCCTCGTCCTGAAAGCGCTCTCCCGTACCACTGCCACCCAAGACGAACTCGACGCCGCCCGGGCGCTGCTCGACGCAATGGAGAAGAAACTCCCATGACTTTCCCGCAGATGACTCCTCTGTTCGAATTGCTGGGTTGGATCCTGGTGCATTCAGTGTGGCAATTCGCGGCGATCGCGCTGATCGCAGCCGGGGTGGATCGATTGACGAAAAATCGGAACCCTTCGCTGCGGTACTCGCTTCTGATGATCGCTTTGAGCGGCTTCGTTGTGGCCGTAACCGTGACCGGGTTTGCGACGTGGTCGGCTCGACAGAGTGAGAGCGGTACCGAGTTAGCGGTGCGGGGGGAAAGAACCGGCGCGGAGACCGCCCCGGCAAATGGAGCCCCCATCCTGGGACCGAATCCGAACCAAGCGATGCCCGTCGCCGACGCAAAGTTGGATATCGATTCGGCACCGGGTGATTCCGTCGTAGCGACCCGCGTCGGGCGGACATGGTCGAGCCAGATTGGTCAAACCGTTCGGCCATGGTTCAAACCGCTGGTTGCCCTGTGGCTGGTGGGAGTGTGCGCGTTTTCATTCCGCCCGATTTGTGGCCTTTGGACAATTCGAACGTTGTGCCGGGTTGGCGTATCGCCCGTGACCCACGCCGTCCAATCATCGGTTGCGCGACTGGCGATGCGAGTGGGTGTGCGTCGACTGCTGCGAGTTCTGCAGTCGAGTCTGGTTCAAACCCCGGTCGTTGTGGGCTGGCTGCGTCCGACCATTTTACTGCCTGTGAGTCTGTTGTCGGGAATTTCCGCGGTGCAGCTTGATGCGATTCTGGCGCATGAAATCGCCCATGTTTGCCGTCATGACTACGTGATCAACCTGTTTCAAGCGGTGCTGGAGACCCTGTTCTTTTACCACCCTGCGGTCTGGTGGCTGACCCGAAGGATCCGCGACGTTCGTGAGCTGTGCTGTGATGATCTGGCTGTCGGGGCGTTGGGAAATCGCGTGGAATACGGGCGGGCGCTGCTGTTTGTGGAAGAGTCGCGAGTCGCGACACCGCACTTGGCGCTCGGTGCGCGCGGCGGTTCGATTCTTGAGCGGATAGAACGGCTGTTTCAATCCAGCCAACGGGAGCCGATCTGCGGCGTCGGTGGTTTCTCGATCGTGGTCTGTGTCCTGACACTCCTTGGGATTGGGCTGGCCGGGGCGGTGTCGACAGCCGAGGATCGGGAACCCCGAGCCCGCGTCACCACTGTGGTCCAGGAGACCGAAATCCCGGGCGACGCGGTCGCAGTTCCCGAAAAACCGGTTCCGGCCGCTGAACCAGAGGCAGGAGACGAAAAGGCGCGACCGGCTCAGGCCGAACCGATAGTGAACCGCGGGATCGAGTCGATGAACATCGTGATCGCCAAGAATGTGATCGTGTGGGATCGCCAAGTGGTGACCTGGGACGAAGTGGTGGACCGGTTGCGAGCCCAGAGGAAGAAACTGGGGGCACCCATCCATCCGAATTTGTATTTCACCAATGGTGCCCACGCCGAAAAGCTGTGGAAAAAATACCACGACGCGTCGATGCAGATGTACCGCGAGCTGTTCGAGCCGGTGGGGATCAGCTTTGGTTCGATTTCTCCCCGCGCGAGCGAGCGCTACGACCAATACACCGAACAAAGCGATCTCGACCCCAATCCCGAGTTGTTACGGCACGGTGTGGTGCGCGACCCTCAAGGGGAACTGGTGGTCGGTGCGACGGTCGTGTTGTTTCCCGAGGAGGCGACGATGCCGATTGTTCTCCGTGAAGACCTGTCGCTGCGTGACACACTCGACGAGATCTGGACGACGACCGACCGGGAGGGGCGGTTCCGCATTGAATCTCCCGCGAGTGGATATCGTCTCGCGGTGATTTCGTCAGCGGGATTTACCCTGGCGAGTGTTCCCGAGGTCGGCGAGGAAATCGAGATTGAACTTCCGCCGCTCGCTCGTGTCGATTTGGCGGGAGTTGCAGGTGCGAAACAGAAGGTCGGCTTGTCCATCCATTTTCCCGGCCTGCCCAACGACGCAGCGTATTTTCAAATCTACGACTTCGAACTCAAGGTGAAACCCCGGGCGATGCCGCTCCCCGCGGGGGCGATCACAGTCAGCCGATCATTCGATCGTGGACAGGGAAGCTCCGTCAGCGTCCCTGCGGAAACGATCAACCTGGTCCCGGGAGAGCGGAAATCGGTGACGATCACGCAGAAGACGTTGGAAGAGGTGTTTCCCGAGGGACTGCGGTTCCTGGAGCGAAAGCCGGAGTGAGCCAGTCGATGTGACTTGTGGACTGGAATTCGTCTCAAACCAGTTCGCGAACGACATCCCTGCGGTCGACCAGATACTGAGGCCTGCCGTTGGGGTCGGGAATTGTCGCTGTCGCGACGTCGATCCCCAGTTGCCGATAGAGTGTGGCGAAGACTTCCTGGTAGTGAATCGGACGGTCCTGGGGAACTTCCCCCAGGCGATTGGTCGAGCCGATTACTTGCCCCATTTTCATGCCGCCCCCTGCGAGGAGCGCGCACGAAGCCTGCGGCCAATGGTCACGACCACCGCCGGGGTTGATGCGTGGGGTTCGCCCGAATTCACCCCAAGCGATGACGCTGACATCCTGCTCCAGTCCTCGGGCGTGAAGATCTTCGACAAGCGCCGTCACACCCTGGTCCAGCTTTCCGAGCTGCTCGGGGAGGCGTTCAAAGTTGGCCCCGTGACGATCCCAGCTTCCGAACGACAGCGTCACGCAACGGACGCCCGCTTCCACCAGTCGCCGGGCCATCAGGAACTGGTCCATCCAGTGCGGCCCTGCGTCTTCGCCGAACGCGGGATTCGAGCTTCCCCGACCGTAGCGATCGCGCAACGCGGGATCCTCTTTTTCGAGATCCATCGCCTCGACCAGTTTACTCGACGTCAGGACGTCGAACGCTTTGCGAGTGAAGGAATCGACCCCTTGAAATGTCGGGTTCTGGTCGGCTAATCGGCGATAGCCGTCAAAACTCGTGAGCAGCGCTTTTCGATCCCGCAATTGATCAAGCGACACTCCGTTGAGCCGCATATTGGCCATCCCCTCGCCATCCGGCTGGAACGGCGCGTGGGCCAATCCCAGGAATCCCGGAACGCCAGGATTCGAATACGGTGCGTGCCCTGTTTTCGTGGTCAACCCAACGAATGCGGGAACCGCTTGATCGACCGGTCCCTGCAACCTGGAAACGACGGAGCCCAACGAGGGATGGTTGTCCTGCCTGCCCTTGGGACCAATCGGATATCCACTGAGACAAGTATCCGAGGCATGCTGGTCGGGGCTGCCATAGAGCGACCGAATGATGGCAAACTTGTCCATCATCGACGCGAGTCGCGGCATATGCTCGCAGATCTCAATTCCCGGGACGTTGGTTTGGATCGGACGGAACGACTCCGGCAAGCAGTTGCGGCTTGCTCTGCTGCGCCTCGATGCCGACAGCCGCAGGGGGGTTATTC
>JAPLOC010000675.1 GCA_026692825.1 Planctomycetota bacterium
TCCACGAAGCTGGTAAACGGGGCTATCGCCGACCCCCGCGATGAAGAGGCGGTTCCCGGCCCGGACGGCGAGCGCCAGGGTGGTTCCCATATTGTGGTATTCGGGATCCAGTTCACTGAGCGCCATGATTTCGCCATTGGCGTGGGCGACAGCGGCATCAATCCCCGCGGTCACCTTTCCCGCGTCGTCGCCCGTCGTGAAAACCGACTCGAGTTTGCGGGGCACGAGTTCCGCCGCCATCGCGCTCGCTTTTTCCCCGGCGCATTGCCCTCCCATACCGTCAGCCACCAGGAAAAACCGGCCCTGAGGGTCGACGAAAAACCGGTCTTCGTTGTTTTCCCGGACATTTCCCACAATGCTGACCGAGCCCCAGCGCAGTTCGATCGCCACGATTTCAATTCCTTATCGAGAATGCACACATCGAGAGGGCCGGCCTTGGCCAGCCGTTTCGCAGCCAGTGGACGCGGTTCATGGACACACCTGCAGGACCAGATCTTTCGTTCCCAGGGTGTGCGACGACAAAAACACTTCCCCGGCTTCGAATCCGGCGCTCCCGCCAAAATAGCGGTTTTGCGCTTCGAGTGTTCTGAACAATCGGTCTTTTGCCGGGGGGAACTGAGTCTGATACGCCCGAATCGCCTGCATTTTGATGTCGATCGTATCACTGATGTCGCACACGAAATGTCCCGCCGACGGGGGGAGTTCCAGCGACGCAAACCCAAGCGGGTACCACAGTTGCCGACGAACCGTATGCACTGGCAAATGGTCGAACTGCTCGTCCCACTTACTCAGCCGGGCGTAAAAAATCGCCGCGTCGATCAACTGCGCCGCCTGTTGATGGTCGGGTGACGCCAGCGGGGTCTTCGCCGCCAGTCCGACCACAATCTGCGGTCGGCCTCGTGCGAGTCGAACAACCTGCGGTTAGGCAGGTCGAGTGTCTCGCGGACGTGAACTCCCAGAATTCGGGCCGCCTCAGCCGCTTCTTGCAGGCGGACTTCGGGGCCGGGACTTCCTGGGGTTGGCTCTCCATCAGTCAGGTCGACCATTCCGACCCGATACCCCTGCCGAACCAGCGCGGCGAGCGTGCCACCGATCGCGATCTCGACGTCGTCGGGATGGGCACCGACGGCCAGAACGTGCAGCGGTTCGGGCAATTGAGACGACATGAGTGGAACCAAGTGTTGACAGAGGTCATTCGCCCGGTATTCCCCGGGCTTGGCGGAATTCTATCGCCGGTCTCGTTCGCTGTCGCGTTCGAACGGTTGTTGAAACGACGGAATTTCAGCGCGGAACTGGCGTCTTCTGGAGGATGTCGTCGAGAATCGCCTTGGCGCGGGCTCGTTGGCCCAGTCGGACCGCGCCTCGACAGAGTACCCGGTGCGCGACGACATACGGAACCATCCGTTTGACGTCGTCGGGAATCACGAAGTCGCGTCCCTCCACCACCGCTTGCGCCTGAACCGCCCGATACAACGTTAAAGCGCCGCGGGTACTCAGTCCCAGGCTGAGCTGCTCGTGCTTGCGGGTCGCCTCAATCAGGTCGAGCAGATAGTCATTGATTGACTCCTCGACTTTGACCTGCCGGGTTTCCAGTTGGATCTCACGCAACTGCTGCACGCTGACCACCGTCGGCAACGTGTCGACCGGCTCTCCGGAGCGGTGCAGTGCGAGCGCGCGCTTCTCGGCTTCACGACCCGGGTAACCCACTTCCATGCAAATCGTGAAACGGTCGAGCTGGTTCTCGGGGAGTGGGTAGGTTCCTTCGTATTCATACGGGTTCTGCGTGGCCATGACGAAGAACGGCGGGGGGAGCTTATACGTTTGCCCATCAATCGAGACCTGCCCCTCGCTCATCGCTTCGAGCAGGGCGCTTTGCGTGCGCGGGGTGGTGCGGTTGATTTCGTCCGCCAGCAGCACACTGGTGAAAATCGGGCCGGGGCGGAATTCAAATTCCCCTTTGTTGGGCAAATAGACACTCGAACCCAGGATGTCGCTGGGGAGCAGATCGGGGGTGAACTGCATGCGACGGAACGGGCAATCGAGACTCCGGGCCAACGCTTTCGCCAGCACCGTCTTCCCCACGCCGGGAGCGTCTTCGATCAGAACATGCCCCTCGGCCAACAGTGCGATGATCGCGAGGCGGACAGGTTCCTGTTTGCCCAGCAGCACCTGGCCGATGTTTTGTTCCAGGGCCGAAATCATCGCTCGGGACTGGGCGCTCACACTGAACCTCGGGGAGAAAGAATCGAAAATCGAAGGGAACTGGACGGCGAGTGCGGGTGTGGTTGTAGTCGACCCACCCAAGCGGTCGCAACCGCGACGGAAAAAACCCCCAGGGTGTCGGTGAAATATCACCCAAGAAACTTGACGGCGAATTCCTGGTCGCCCGCCAGCGCGCGGTTCAACAGCGCCAATCTCTCGCGAATCCGTTCGATCGACTCGCGGATCGGGCCGGTCGCCTTCTCATAGATCTGGCCTGGCTCAAACTGTTCCAGCTCATTCACGGTCCGGACTCCCAGAAACACAAAGATCTGCCGGGCGTAGAAGTCGTCCTTGAAGACCAGATCCAGCAATTCCTCTCCGACCACTTTGGGTGGTCCCAGGGTGACTGGCCCCTTGGGCGGCACCGATTTTTGAGGTGCGGGGCCAGGCGAATTGTGCGGGCGAGTCGCGGCGGCAGAGGCGGCCGTCGAGGCTGGTTTGGCCGCGGCTTTTCGCGTGGCTGGTGTCGCCTTCGACGTCTTGGGAGTCTTCGGTGACGACTTGGCTCCGTTCGTGGAACGGGTTTTCGGTGCGGAATTTGGGGCCTTCTTGGCCGCGGATTTCCGAACTGTCTTCGATTTGGCTGGCATTTGCGACGATCTGGGCGGGTCGAGTGAACAGCACGCGTCGCGGTTCTTCCTTCATGGCAGACCGGACGCGGCGGGTGATTCTACAGTACAATCGACCGCCATGCGCTCGAACACACAACCCGCCCCCCCCGGCCCCCCCCGTTGTGGGGAGCGACCAAAGCCTACTGGCTACTCACGGCTGACGTGCCGCTCTCGCAGTCCCCCACCGTTTGGGACCACTATTTCCCTCAGATCCGCCGCTCGGGACTGGCGGATCGCAAAATTCGCCGCGAGGACCGGCAGTTTGATTTGCTGCTGATGGGGGGATCGGTTCTGCAGCCGACCTGGGGAACAATCGAAGCCGAACTGCGGCAACGCCTCGAAGCGATCGCTCCAGGCCGCATTCGTATCTACAACTTGGCCGAGGCGGGTTTCACCTCGCGCGACAGCCGCGTTCAGTACGAACACTTTAAAGACGACAGGTTCGATCTGGTGCTGGTTTACGAGGGAATCAACGACGTTCGGATGAACTGTTGCCCTCCGGAGGAATTCCACGACGACTACTCGCACTTCACCCGATATGGCCTGATGATGCAGCGGCTCGACGCGGGGACGCTGTCGCTGCCGACAGCGGTTCTCGACCGTTTCCGGTCGGCAGTCAGTACGCTCCCCCTCGGGACCGCCGACCCGCAACTCGTGGACTTCGCCGCCAATCCCCAGTCCCCCCGCACTCTCAAAGCGAACCTCGAGGCGATCGCGCAGACCGCCATCGCGCGGGGCGACCCACTGTTGCTGTTGACGTACGCCTGGTACATCCCGGGCGACTACACCCCCGAACGGTTTCGGGACGGAACGCTCGACTATTCGCACGAAGCCCCCCACGCCTGCGGTGCCGAGATGTGGGGGCGTCCGGAACACGTCGCCAACGCGATGCGGCTGCAAAATGAGGCGATTCGCGAAATCGCCCGTTCGCATTTAGAAGTGCGATTTGTTGATCAGTCGGAACAGTTGCCCAAAAATGGCGATAACTTTTGTGATCCCTGCCACCTGACGACCGCCGGCTGCCGGCGGTTCGTTGACAACATCTGGCCCGAAATCGAACGCGCCCTCCGCGCGTCTCCCGCCTGGAAATGACCCCCGAAGAACTCCGTTGTGTCGACAATCACCACGTCTGGCATCCCTTCACCCCCATGCGGGCTCATGCCCGCGAAGAATCCCCCATCATCGCCGACGCGGTCGGTTTTGAACTCATCGATGTCGTTCATGGCCATCGCGTGCCGGAAATCGACGCCGCGATTCGCCAACAACTCGATCGGGTCGCTCACAGCACCTTGCTGGGATTGGGAAATGTCCCGTCGATCGAACTCGCCGACCGTCTGGTTCGGCGGGTTCCCAAGGGCCTGGAACATGTCTTCTACTCTGACAACGGTTCGACCGCCGTCGAAGCGGCTCTCAAGATCGCCCTGCAATACCACCGGCAAAAGGGAAATCGACCCGAGAGTCGCAATCTCTATATTTCGCTCGCGGGGGCCTACCATGGAGATACGATTGGCTCCGTCAGTGTCGGAGGTATCGATCTGTTTCATGGTCTGTACGGCCAATTGCTGTTTCATTCCATTCGAGTACCGGCACCGGTTGCCTGGCGCACCCCGGAGGGGGTGACACCGGCGGAATATCTCGCCGAATGCGACCGTCAGTTGGAAGCGACGTTGCGCGCACACCAGTCACGAATCGCGGCGTTTGTGATCGAACCCCTGGTGCAGGGAGCCGCGGGAATCCTGGTGCATCCCCCGGGATATTTGCGCCGGGTTCGAGACCTGACCACCGAGCTGGCGATTCCGCTGATTGTCGATGAAGTGGCGACCGGTTTTGGTCGAACCGGGACGTTATTCGCGTGCAAACAGGAAGGAGTCGTTCCCGCTCTGCTCTGACTATCGACGGGAATCACGGGAGGCTATCTCCCGCTGGCGGCCACTTTGGCGACAACCGAGATTTACGAGGCGTTTCTGGGTGAACCGCAGGAAGGAAGGACGTTCTTTCACGGTCACACTTATACCGGCAACCCACTCGCCTGCGCCGCGGCGCTGGCGTCACTCGATCTGTTCGACCGGAACGATGTTCTCGCCAATGTCGCCAGACTTGAGCGGGTTCTGGAAAATCGCCTGGGACGACTGGCGACGCACCCGCATGTCGGGGAGATTCGCCGCAAAGGAATTATGGTGGGGATTGAGCTGGTTGAGGACCGAGACCAGAAGCGGTCTTTTCCGTCGCCACGCCGGACGGGGCACCTGGTGACGCTGGCGGCGAGGAAGCGGGGTGTGATCCTAAGGCCACTGGGAGATGTGGTGGTCCTGATGCCGGCCCCAGCGATGCCGCCCGACCTGCTGGAGCGAATTTGCGACGTGACGGTGGAGGCGATTGACGAAGCGGTGGCGGGGCGGTGAGGAGGATCGCTGTTTCATCTGATGGTCTGTTTGCGCGACCCGCGAACACCAATTCCGATGCGGTTACGAGTTCTTTTTGGACCTGAAGGTGATATTTCGGGAATCCGACGTGCCAACTATCCTATAATCCTGCGGTTTGTCTCCAGTTGACGACAATCTGGGGATATTGGCGGTCCCATTGCCCCCGCGCGTTGATCTGCCGAATTTCCATGATCCGCTTCGCTTGCGTCTTCCCGAAAACGACTGAGTTGCCAATGCGTTCATTTCGACGGGGCCTACTGTTCACCCTCGGGTTGCTTGCACTGACAGCGGCGACTGTGACGGCGGCCGAGCCCGAGTCTGCGGCCGAACGGGGGTGGCGCTGGTTGACAACCAAACCCTACCTCCCCGCCGACTTTACCGAAACGGTCTTTCAACAGCTTTGGACGGTTTGGCCCGAGTCGCTCCGCGAGCAGGCCCGCACCGCGTCCGCAGCCGAGCGGCGGCGGATGAGCTTCGAACGCTATGGCTTGGTTGAACGCCCCGGCGGAGACGGGACTGGGCCGGCGCTGGGCTATGTCGCCGACGGCCAAGGAGGCTGGGTGATGAATTGCCTCGCCTGTCACACCGGTACCGTCGAAGGACGAATGATTCCCGGCGCTCCGAATTCGCTGTACGCGCTCGAAACGTTGACTGATGACGTTCGCGCAGTGAAAACCGCGATGAAAATTCCCCTGGGTCATATGGAACTGGGGGGATCGCGGATGCCGCTGGGGACCACTCGGGGAACGACAAACTCGGTCATGTTTGGAGTCGCCCTGGGAGCGCTGCGTGACCGCGACCTCAACGTCACGCTGAACGTCCGGCGTCCGAAATTTGTCCACCACGATATGGATGCTCCGGCATTCTGGAATACCGGGCGCAAGAAATACCTGTACTGCGACGGCTTTGTGGAAAAGACCCCGCGACCGTTATTGCAGTTTGTGATGGTCGTCCAGAATTCCGGTTCAACGATGCGCGGGTGGGAGCCGGAATTCGCCGACATCCTCGCCTGGATCGAATCACTGACGCCGCCCCGCTACCAGGGGAACATCGACGTGCCACTTGCGGCGACGGGCAAGCGGATCTTCGAACATCACTGTGCCCGCTGCCACGGCACCTACGGGGAGAATGGAAAATATCCCGAGAAGGTGATTCCGCTGGCGGATTTGGGAACCGATCCGGTGCGACTGTCCAGCCTGCCGCGGGAGTACCGCGAATCCATGAAGTTCGGTTGGTATGGTGAGAACGGAAAACGGGACTACCAGCTCGATCCGGACGGCTATGTGGCACCGCCGCTCAACGGGATCTGGGCATCCGCCCCGTATTTTCACAACGGCTCGGTCCCGACGTTGTGGCATCTGCTGCACCCCCGGCAGCGTCCGGTGGTCTGGCGCAGATCGCTCAACGGCTACGACCACGCCCGAATGGGACTCGAAGTGGTGGAGCTGGAAGCGGTGCCGTCGGGGGCCAAGACCAAAGACAAACGTCGCGAGTATTTCGACACCCGCGAGCCCGGAAAAAGCGCCGCAGGGCATCAATTTCCGGACGATCTATCCGAGGATGAAAAGACAGCGGTCCTGGAATACCTCAAGACGCTCTAGGCGAGCGGGGAGCGTTAGCTCCCTGCCCGCGATCCAACCCACTGACCACCCAGCAGCTCGACCACTACCGCGCCATCTCCGTATGGCGCGTTTCGCGCAAAACATTGACCTTGATTTCGCCAGGGTACGTCAAAGCGTCTTCAATCGCCTTGGCGATGTCGCGACACATGCGGGCCGCTTCCCGGTCGTTCACCTGCCGGGGGTTCACCACCACGCGAATCTCACGACCCGCCTGGACGGCGAACGCCTGTTCAACCCCGGGGAAGCCGCACGCCAAGGCTTCCAGATCCTCCAGGCGTTTGACGTAGCGTTCGAGGCTCTCGCGACGGGCACCCGGACGGGCGGCCGAAATCGCGTCGGCGGCGGCGACCAACACTGTGTAAATGTAATCCACGCGGATGTCGTCGTGATGTCCCTGGGCGGCGTGAACCACTTCGGCCCGTTCTCCGTACCGCTTGAGCAATTCCGCACCGACGGTGGGGTGTCCCCCTTCCATCTCGTGGTCCGCCGCCTTGCCAATGTCGTGCAGAAAACCGCACCGGCGGGCGAGTGTGGCGTCGAGGTTGAGCTGCTCCGCGAGCAGCCCCGTGAGGCACGACACTTCAATCGAGTGCCGCAGCACGTTCTGGCTGTAACTGGTGCGGTAACTCAACCGACCCATCAGGTCGATCAACTTTTCGTGCAGGCCGTGAACACCGACTTCCTGCGCCCCTTCCCGGCCGGTCCGGCGAACGTGGGCTTCGATCTCCTTCTGAGTCTAGGCGACAATCTCTTCGATACGGGTCGGGTGAATCCGACCGTCCTGGATCAGTTTCACCAGAGACAACCGGGCGACTTCGCGGCGGACCGCGTCAAACGCCGAAACGATCACCACGCCGGGCGTGTCGTCAACGATCACATCGACCCCGGTCGCCTTTTCGAAGGCGCGGATATTGCGCCCCTCACGACCGATGATGCGGCCTTTCATCTCGTCGGTCGGAATATCGACAGACGAAACCGTGGTTTCCGAGGTATGGGCGGCAGCGTACCGCTGCACCGCCATGCCGATGATCTCGCGCGCCATCCGGTCGGCGTTCTGCTTGAGTTCCTGCTCGTGCTTGATGATGAACGCGCCGGTCTCGTTTTGCAATTCGTGACCGAGTCGTGTGAGCAGTTGCTCGCGCGCCTGGTCGGAGTTCATTCCGGAAATTTTGTAGAGCTGGTCCTGCTGCTGCCTGAGGGCCAGTGAAAGTTCGGCATCCTTCGCCTCGACCGCCTCATTCCGTTCCGCCAGTTTCCGCTGGGTCACTTCGAGCATGCGTTCCTTCTTGCCCATGTCCTGCTGCTGCTCGGTCAGCAGTGTGTCGCGGCGATCGAGCCGCCGCTCTTGTTCGCGCAATTCATCGCGAACCGAACTCATTTCGCGTTCGAGCGCCTCGCGACGCTTGATCAGATCCTCTTTCGCCTCGAGTTCCTGCGATTTGAAGATCGTCTCGGCGTCGACCCCAAAAAACCATCCAATGGCGGCACTGATGGCGGCCGCCGCCCCTACAATCGCAATCCAGGTTCCGGTTGTCATGTGTCGCAGTCTCTCCTCGCGCTATCTGCTGCGCGTTGGAGGACTCCCGGGGAGTGCGCGGCAATGCAAATCCGCGAAACCAAGGGAAAACGACACTCACAATGGCCGTCTGCAGGGGACCAGAAGTTGGGTCGAGCTGACGGCGATGCAAGCAATTCGGAACGAACTCAGGCTCCCAACCACCAAATGGATTCCACCGGTTCCTCAACCGGGCGCAAAGTGGCCGCCGCCAGGGGGGCGGGGTCGGACACGACCCGGACCGGGCTGCTGCCCGAGCCTCCCCAAAAAATCGCCCGCGAGACAGCGTCGAGACGTGAGGCGTCAAAATCTGGCATCAGCCAGATCGCCCCACGGCCAGAGGCCCCCGACAACCCCACGTGCCAATCGAACGCGCTTCGGACGGCAAGCCCGCACGCCCGTACCCAGGCCATCAGCCCGATCAGGAGTGACCAAAGCGCATTCAGCATCGTGCGGAGACTCGCGATTCTGGAATCGAAAATGGAAGAACGAGAAGCAACCTGAACTGTTCGTACGTCGTTTTCCGGTGGTTTTATCCCCCGGAGCCCCCCTGATCGCAGGTCGTTCCCCCGCCGTTGCCGGCGTTGGACTCGACAGTGATTTCAGTTGGGATCAAAGTACCCTACTCTACCAAACACCTGCGGTGGGTCAACCATGAGCCGCTCCGATTCGCTTTTCGCCCCGGTTTCCCGTTCGGTTCTGCACGCTTTGCATGACGCCGGCGGGAGGCGCGCGCGGCTGCTGCTGGCCCTTTCAGGGGGGGCCGACAGTACCGCGCTGCTCCGGGCGGCACTCGATTGCCGGTCCGAGTTGAAACTGGAACTGGTCGCCGCCCACCTCAATCATCGTGCCCGAGGCGACGCCTCCACCGCCGACGCCGACTGGCTGACCGCACTCTGCCGGTCCCTCGGAATTCCCCTAATCCACGAAGAAATCGACGTCCCCGTCCAGGCAAAGTCAGCGGGCCTGGGGTTCGAAGAAGCGGCCCGTACCATTCGCTATGAATTCCTGGACCGGACCGCCGTCGCCCAAAACTGCCCGTTACTCGCCGTCGCTCACAACGCCGACGATCTCGCCGAAACGGTCTTGCACAATCTGCTGCGGGGAACCGGAATCGCCGGCATGAAGGGGATTCCCCGCGAACGCCTGCTGCCGGGGGGAACGCGAT
>JAPLOC010000676.1 GCA_026692825.1 Planctomycetota bacterium
CCCTCCCTCCAACACCAACCGGTTTCGTCAGCGTTCCAGCGATTTTCCCCACGAAAGCTCAACAGCCATCCGCAGCAATCGCTCGATTGCCCCCAGGGATCGGCTTCCAGTCCTCAGCAGCTTTCCGTTGACCGCGGCGATTCCTCCCAACCTGTAACTCAACGACGACACACCCTGGATTCCTAACCGCACGGCCCGAGATTTTCCCCGGAAATCCTGGCCGATCCGTTGCCGACTTCCGCCCCTCCAAGGGCTCACCGGCTTCAGATCCGTGGTTTCGACTCCAACTGCGAACAAGAACTCCGCCAAGGATTGGTGACCCAGTTCGTTTCGTGGGGGTGCGGTGGTCCACAGAGGAGACGCAACGTGAGTACACTCACACTGAACACTCCCGAATCCGAACTCGGTCTTCGGACGCGTGCGGATTCCCCCGCGATGGGGGCACGAACGGTTCCAGCCCCTAGGCGATGGTTGATCACGCGGCGGGCCGCTTTCGCTGGTCTTGCGTTTGTCGCTCTTGCCGGCGGCAGTGCCTGGTCGTGGCAGAACCACGGGTACCATTCCTCAATCGGTGATTCCGCCGCTCTCGAGGTAACAGACAAGCTGGTCTACCACACGGTTCAACGACACGCGCTGCCGATCACCATTACGGAACGCGGGACCCTGTCGAGCCAGAAGGAAACCAAGATCCTGTGCGATCTTGAGACCGTCCCCGGCCAGTCGGGAACTCGCATTTTGTGGATTGTTCCGAACGGAACCGCCATCAAGCAGGGAGATCTGCTGGTGGAATTTGACTCGGCTCCGCTGAAAGACCGGCTCAATACGCAATCGGTCGTTTTCGAGCAGTCTCGCGCGGCCCAGATTCAGGCGACCGTAAGGGTTGATAATCAGAAGACACAAAACGAGACGAACCTGGCGGCGGCGACGTTAAAGGTCGAAATGGCAAAGCTCGCCCTCAAGATGTACGAGGACGAATCGGGGGGGACGTTCAAGATCTCCGTCGGCGATCTCGAGTCGAAGATCCAGGAAGCGAAGAACCAGATCAAGGAAGCCCAGGCCGCCCTGAAGATGAAAGCGGGTCGGCGGACGGGGGTCGAAACCCTGTTTAAACTGGGGTATCGCGGTAAGGGGGATCTCGATCAGGCGATGCACGAGCATCTTTCCGCCGACTTCGCCTTGGTCCGTTCGACCAATGCCTTGGTGACCGCCGAGGCGAATAAGCAGAAGCTGAAACAGTACGAATACCCGATGCGGGTCTTGGAACTGAAAGGGGCGATCGCGACGGCCGAGCGGGCGTTGACGCAGGTCGCCCGCGACAACGAGGCCCTCGTGGCGCAAGTCACGGCGGCGAAGAACGCAGCCGACCGCGCGTTTGTCACTGAGGAAGAGAAGCTCAAACGCTTCAAGGAACAATTGGAGAAGAGCAAGGTCTATGCCCCGCACGACGGGCTGGTGGCCCACTCTCCCGATCGCACCCCTTGGGGGCGGCTGGTGGCGGACGGCGAACTCGTGACTGAGCGTTTCAAGATCCTGTCACTCCCCGACCTCAATCGGATGCAGGTGAAGCTGGGGATCCATGAATCGGTGGTGGATCGTGTGAAGATGTCTCTCCCCGCCACGGTGCGCATCGACGCGTTTCCCGACGCGTCCTACCAGGGATCGGTGAACTCCGTCGCCGTCCTGCCGACGCAGGACAGCAGCCTGAGTTCCGATGTGAAGGTCTATGATGTGATCGTCACCATCGACGAAGATGTCGAACACCTGAAACCGGGGATGACCGCTGTCGTCGACATTCACGTCCAGAAGCTGGAAGATGTCGTCACGATTCCCGTGCAGGCAGTGATGCAGGAAGAGGATGAGACCTGGTGCTATATCGCCGGTCCAGACGGTGTGGAACGCAGGAACCTGAAGCTCGGGATCTCGAACAGCGCGATGGTCCAAGTGATGGAGGGAGTCGAGGCCGACGATCGCGTCGTTCTCAATCCTCAGGCGATTACCGCACAGCCGACAGAACCGTCGGGACCGCCCGCCTGAGTCTCGCATTGGGTCTCCCCTGACCATCGCATGGCCTGGCGCGCTCCGGGTTTTCTGCACGGGGCGCGTTGCATTTCCAACGGGAGTTACGACCACTCTTTGCGACTCGGGTTTTCGTCCTTCCCTCCCTCACAGGCATTGTTCTTCCCGTCCCCATGCTCTCCTGGTCCTACTGGTCCATAGCGGTCTGGACGGCGATGAAGAACCTGCGGTTGCGCAAAATGCGCAGCGGGTTGGCGCTATTGGGGGTGATCCTGGGGGTCGGTTCCGTCATTGCCATGCTCGCGATTGGCGAAGGGTCCAAAACCCAGGCGATCGCGCAGATCCGTGAACTGGGGGCGACCAACGTCATCGTCCGGAGCGTGAAGCCCGGCTCCCGCGCGTCATCCGACGGCGAAAGCACCGGCGGTCAGCAGAAGGTCAGTCGAATTGTCGAATACGGCCTGAAGTACGCCGATCTTAAACGATTTCGCGAGGCGCTGCCAACGGTTGAGCGGGCGATTCCGGTCTCACTGGTCCGCAAAGACGCGCACAACGGAGCTAAACGCCTCCGCAACGCCCGAATTCGCGGCGTCACCCCCGAATACCCGAAGGTGAAACCACTCAAACTGGGCCGGGGACGGTTTCTCGTCGCAACCGACCAGACAGCGGCGGCGAATGTCGCGGTCCTGGGGGCTGACGCGGCGACCGAACTTTTTGGATACGAAGACCCGCTGGGGAAAGATCTGCTCTTGGGAACCATGGCGTTCAAGGTCGTCGGGGTGTTGAAGTCGCCTCGCGGGACACTCGACTCGCAGGAGATCTTCGTCCCGCTGGAAACCACCCGACGCCGGTTTGGTGAACTCCAGGTCGTACGGACGGCCGGCAGTGTCGATTACGAAAAGACACAACTCAACGAGATCATTCTCAGCACCAAATCGATCGAAGATGTCGCCGCGACGGCCGACATGGCGCGCAAGCTACTCGACGCGGGGCATGCCAAAAAGGACGACTTCGAGATTCAGGTTCCGCTTGAATTGCTCGAACGGGCCGAGGAACAGCAATACCTGTGGAATCTGGTTCTCGGCTCGATCGCGGGGATTTCGCTGGTTGTGGGAGGGATTGGCATCATGAACATCATGCTCGCCAATGTCACGGAGCAGACACGGGAAATCGGTATCCGGCGGGCGATTGGCGCACGCCGTTCTGACATCGTCGCGCAGTTCCTCACGGAGTCGGTCGTGCTGTGCAGCGTGGGGGGATTACTGGGAATTGTGGTCGGCATCACGATACCGCAAATCGTGCAGCATTTCGCGGGGATCGAGGCGGTGGTGCGACTCTGGTCGGTTGTGCTGGCGTTCTCGATCTCGACAACTATGGGACTGATCTTTGGAATCTACCCGGCGGCCCGAGCCGCCCGAATGGACCCGATTCAGGCGCTGCGGAATATGTAGCAGAACCACCACGCCCCCGAATGCGGCACCTGTCCACGACTTCCCCTCGCGAAACGCGGGAATCGTTTCGTTGTCGGCATCATCGGGCGATGAATCGATCAGCGCGTCCGACCGGTCCTCTCCTGTTTCCGGCTTCTGCTTACCCATCATGTCACCCGGTACGGATTACGCCATTTTCGGGCGTTTCTTACCGCTCACACCGGCCTTGCGCCCTTCCCCCAGTTGTTGCAGCGCCTTTCTCAGTTCCACGGGACTGAGGTATCCGTCGCCATTCGCGTCGAGGCGGTCGAAATTCTCTTTCAATCGGCCGCGGGCTTCGTCTTTGGAGATTTTGCCGTCGCCGTTGACGTCGAGTTTTTGCAGCCGACCTTGTGGTGTCTGCGAACCGGCCTTGGATTCGCCCGGCTTGGATTCTGAGGGTTTGGAAAGCGCCTTCGGAACGGGTATCCCGGTTTCGCCGTCCGGGCGGCGGGGGCGATTGGGACGGGGAGTTTCGCTATTGGGTGTCCCCGGCCGCTCAGGGCGCGGTCCTCCGCCGGGTTGTCCATCGGGACCAGCACCGGGACGCCCGAGTTGGGCACGCCCCCCCATCAGTTCCAACACATCCAACACGCCGTCGCCGTTCGTGTCCAGTTCCGTCAGCAAATCTCCCGCCTTTTGCAACTCGTCCTTCGACAGCTTGCCATCGTGGTCGGTATCGAGTTTTCGGAAGAACGAGGGCAAAGGACGCTCCATTGTACCGTCGGGGCGCGGGGCCGCAGGATCGCCCGGTTGACCCGGATTCCGCCCCCGCGCCATCAGTTGTGTCAGTTGCTCGATGGAGAATTCCGTTTTGCCTGCGCGGTCAAACAGCGGCCGAAATCGATCCCGCGTCGCTTCGGGAATCTCTTCCAGTGTGACTTTTCCGTCCCCGTTTGCATCCAGCCGTTTGAGCATTTCGCCCGGATTGTCCCCCCTGCCCCCCCCCTGCCCCGCCCGCATCGCCTGAGCCATTTCCCTCCCAAACTCCTCCGTAGTCAACTCCTTCTTTCCCGCCTTGTCGAAGATCTCTTTCGCCCGCTCCTGCATCCGTTCGGGCAATTCATCCAGAGTGATTTTGCCATCGCCGTTTTTGTCGAGCCGTTGGACGAATTCGCGGGGATCAAACTGTGGCTCTCCTCCCGGCTGACGAACTCGGGGTGAGTCCCCTTCGGGGGGAGCGGGCTTCCGCGCCTGCGGTTTGGCCGCCGCCAGAAACTCTTCTCGCGTCAACTCGCCATTGCCGTCTTTGTCGCCAACACGCAGGAATCGCTCGAACGCCTGCTTCCGCTCGGCCCCCGCCTCGTCCGCCGTCAGCTTTCCGTCGCCGTTCGTGTCGAGTTCGTCGAACAACTTCTCGGGCGTCTTCTCGACTAACGGGGCATCCTGCGCCAGCACCACCGTCCACGGAGAAAGGGCGACAACTGTTCCAACAAACAGTCGGCGAACCGGACCGGCAAATGTCATGGCATATCCTTTTGTTCAGTGAGTCCTGGCTCTGGGGGGAGGGAATGGGTGCGCAACGCACATTTCCTCCCTACTGAACACCGTCGACATGGGAAAGGTTGCGACGCAGGAATTCCGCCAAGCGTGGTGGCATCCCGCCGTCCGGCGCGATAACTTCAACACTCGTATTGGTTTCGCGTTCTGGAACCTCTGTGCCGGTCTTGTGTTGCGTCCCTGGAATTCCTGCATGTCACTCTTGGCTCCGCGCGCGGCGACTCGTCGAAACCCGATCCCACCGAGGGCGATCTGGATCCTGCTCGGCTGCTTCGGTCTGTTGACGGCGACCCGCCCTTTGGCGGCTCAACAAGATCTCGATGCGAAGGAAGAGGCGGCCTTCCGTCAGGCGGCGGCACTCGTCGCCCCCTCGATCATCAAGATCGAGACAGTCGGTGGACTCGACCGGGTTCAGCAGGTGTTGCTCGGTACGGGGCCGACCACCGGGGTCGCGGTTGCCGCCGACGGCTACATCATCTCCAGCGCCTTCAACTTTATTTCTCGTCCCGCGACGATCCTGGCGACGCTTCCCGACGGTCGGCGATTGCCCGCGAAACAAGTCGCCACCGACCACTTGCGGATGCTGACGCTGTTGAAGATCGAAGCCGACAATCTGGTGCCGGCTCAGGCCGCCCCGACGACGGACCTGCGTGTCGGGCAGTGGGCACTCGCGATGGGAAAATCGCTCGATGAAACCCCCAGCGTCTCACTGGGAATCGTGAGCGCTTTGGGCCGGGTCTGGGGAAAAGCGATTCAGACCGACGCCAAAGTCTCCCCCGTGAATTACGGCGGCCCCTTGGTCGATGTGGAAGGCAAGGTGATGGGCATCCTGGTGCCACTCTCTCCCATGGCGACAGGAGATGTCGCGGGCGTCGAATGGTACGACTCGGGAATTGGCTTCGCGATTCCGCTCGCCGATGTCTACGCGTCGCTCGATCGGTTGAAGACCGGCAAAGATC
>JAPLOC010000677.1 GCA_026692825.1 Planctomycetota bacterium
AGCACGATTCCCAAAGTCTCCCCCAGCGCCCGCATTCCCCGCCGCCATAGAGAAATCCTTCGGGTTTGAATTCGCGCACGGCCGGTTTGTCGTAACAGAGTCTGTACAGGTGCCGGGTCAAGTGTCACGCGAGCCTGATACACAGTTCCCGCAGGTCGCGTGACACCGCGTTCGTCGACGCGTACCGGCAGATCGGCGTGACGAGCGAGCGCCGGGGGAATCGCTGTCAGCTCCACCTGCGACACGTCGTGAATCGTGCCGTGCAACGGGCTCCACGGACATTGGTCGAGCAACACTTCGACCGTATCCCCCCGAGCGATGAATTCAATCTGATTCGGGTCGACCAGCAGCCGTGCTTCCCGTGATTGCGGATTCCCGACTTCGCAAATCAACGTTCCCATTTCGAGATGGCAACCAACATTGCGCGAGTCCAGCGGTGTGCCACTCCACCCGGCGAGCCGGTCATCGTCGACCGGAATCTGTTTCTCGGCCGGGGGAAGAACCACACCGTTCCGGGGTGCCCGCAGCACCAGGCGACGCGCGTCTTCCAGTTTGCGCTCCAATCGCGCTTCCACCGCCGCGAGCGACTCTTCGGTCGTCGGAATCTCGGCGGCGGCCAGTGGATCGCCCCCTTGGCGGCGTCGCAGATTTTCCAGCCTCAGTCGCGATCGTTCGCGCTCAGATTGCAACCGGTCGATCTCCAGTGACAACTCACGGTTCTGCAATACCGCGATCTCGTCGCCCGCCGACACCTCTGTCCCAGGTGCGCAAGCCCGCAGCAATGTCCCGGGAAACGAGACGTAAACCGCGTCGGCACCGGCGGGCTCGATCATCGCGGGAGTGCGTTCGGAATGCGGCCACGGTATGAACAGCACCGCCGTAATGAGTGCGAGCGCCGTCGCGACTAGGAGTACTCGGCGTCGACGGATTTCGGGGGGGACACGTGTCGGGGTTTTAATCCGTTGGGCCAATTGTCGCGCGGGGTCGGCCACCATCCCCGTCAGCATGAGCAGAGCCAGCACTCCAGTCAAAGAATCGAGGTGGTGGGGAGCGAGGGTGGTCGCAACCAGCCACAGGATTGAGCCAATCAGCAACATTCGCCACATCCAGGAGCCGCACGCGTAGGCAACAAGTCCCACTTGTTCCATCGGACGCGATCGAAACGCCAGCCGAGAATCGTCACCCCACACGAGACGGCACCAGTGGGTCAGAGTGTCGTTCGCACGCTGCGCCAAATTCGGAATTTCCAGGAGATCGGCCAGTGCGTAATAGCCGTCATACCGCATCAGGGGATTGGCGTTGAACGCGATTGTCGCGAAGGAACAGACCACCACGACGCTGCCACACAGAGCTTGAAACAGCCCGGGCTGGCTGAACCACCACAACCAGCCCGCCAGCGTTGCCAGCAGCAGGTCAACCCACACTCCCGCAACGCTGACGGCGATCCGCTGCCATTTTCCCGGCAGCATCCAGGCATCCGAGACATCGCAATACAGGCAGGGCGTAAAGACCAGAAACCGGATCCCCAATTCATGGCATTCGGCCCCCAACCTCTTGCAGGCCAGTCCGTGCCCCAATTCGTGCAGCACCTTGGTCATACCCAGAGAGAGTGGCAGGAGCAACATCCCGGCTCCCGATAGATAGGGTTCGGTTTCGCCGGCCCGCCGAACGATGGTGTCGGCATGCAACAGCGCGAAACCCAGCGTGACGAAAACCCAGACGCATCCCACGGCAAGCGTCGCGGGGTGCCACAACCACCGCGTGACGGGTTGTAATGCGCGGAGTGCTTGGTCGGGATCGATTCCGCGGAGTCGAATCGCCATCGGATTGACGACCGTCCGCCAGAATTCGGCACGACGCTCCCGGCCGCGCCAGTGACGCTTCCAGTTCGTGCCGGGACAGGGATTGCGGCGGGAAGCGGCGTTGGAATTCCAGCCGCAGTGTCTCGACATCCAGGGTGCCGTCGAGACGGGAGAGGATCCACCACGATTCTTCGGTCAGGTGGAAATACCGTCGCGATAACGGATCCTTGACCGCCCACACGGTTCCGGAGCCAATCCGCTGGGGTTGCGCCACCAAGTCGACACGTCGACGGACTCGTAACAGATGGTCGGGTGGCGTCTCCATCGCGACAGCGAACATTCCTTGAACCGGCAGGCAGTCTGGTGTCGATCCGGTCGTCAGGTCGATGTGGCGCGCGACGGTTCGAGTTCCGATTCCAGCAGATGCCGCGAACAAAGGCAATCGGGAATTCAATTGCCCATTTTTACAGTTCGTACCCGGGTTCGTTTGGACTTTTGCGTATGCAGAACGGCACGATTCAAAAATCAGCTTGCGGTTGTCACAATCCGCTACGGCGTTCGCCGCATCACTCGTCACCATTCCGCCGCTTCCCCTTTTCACGTCACCCCGGGGGGCCTGATGGCCTGTTTTCGTCCCACGCATCATCTGTTGCGAGGCTGGTTGCCGCTGGTGCTGGCGTTGTGCCTGTCGACAGGCCGACACAGGGACCGAATTCCAGAGTCGGGGATTCACCGGACCTTTCCAGCGATTCCCCTTGGCTGACGGAAATCACGACCGGTGCCGGCCTGACGTTCACCCGGGAGCCGGAACGTCACGATGCGTACTTCATGCCCGAAATCATGGGATCCGGGAGTGGATTCCTGGACTACGACGGCGACAACCGTCTCGATTTCGTGTTGATTGACGCGTTGTGGGGTTCCGGGGCCGATTCGGCGACGACACAAATCGTGCTCTACCGGCAAAACGACGATGGAACCTTTGCCGACGTCTCGGCTCTCGCCGGTTTCCGTCGTGTTCCGGGATACGGAGTCGGACTGGCGATTGGCGACGTCGACGCCGACGGGGACCCGGACCTGTACCAGACCTGCTTTGGCACCGACCGGTTCTACATCAACAACGGGGACGGGACTTTTTCCGAGACGGCGAACGTGTTCGATGTGCCCAATCCCCGCTGGGGGACGGCGGCGACCTTTTTTGACTACGACGGCGATGGCGCGCTCGACCTCTATGTCGTCAACTACCTCGACTACTATCCCGGGACTCATTGCGACGACAATCGCCAGCGCCCGGACTATTGCGGCCCCACTGCGTTTAACGGCACTCTGGGCAAACTGTACCGAAACCTCGGTGGGCCGAACCAAGCCGGCAATGTCTTCGCCGACGTGACGACGGCGGTCGGACTGACCGGGCCGCTGGGCCCGGGCCTGGGACTGGTCTGTCGGGATTTTGACGGAGACGGTCGGCCCGATATCTATGTCGCCTACGACCAATTCCCCAACCCGCTCTGGCTGCAACAGCCCAACGGGAGTTTTCGCGAAGATGGAGCGGCTCGCGGCCTGGCGACGAACGGTCTCGGAAAACCGCAGGCGAGCATGGGAGTCGCCTGGGGAGACTTCAACGCCGATGGTCAGTGTGATTTGTTCATCACCAATATCCGGGGGGAAATCAACACGCTCTACCTGGGCACGCCCGCAGGGACATTCCGCGACGCGACTTCGATGTCGGGGATCGCCATGTCGAGTTTGACGATGACCGGTTTTGGCGTCGCAGCCGTCGACCTGGAACTTGATGGTGATCTCGATCTGGTGGTGGTCAATGGGAGAGTCCGTCGGGATGCTCCTCTGCCGGGTTCGAGCCTCGACACGTTTTGGAACGACTACGCCGAGCCGTCTCAGGTCTTTCTGAATGACGGGACCGCGAAATTTCGCGATGCATCCCGGCTCGCGGGCATTCTGGGGAGTCGCAATGAAATCGCCCGTTCGCTGTCCACTGGTGACATAGATAACGACGGCGATCTCGATTTGCTGGTGACACTGTGTGCCGGCCCCGCGCGGCTCTGGCGAAACGACGCACCCCGCAAAGGACATTGGTTGCGACTGCGATTGATCGATTCGCAGGGGAATCGCGACGCGATCGGCGCGCGCGTCACGGTGCGGTCGGCGAATCGCGAATTGACCCGGGAAGTCAATCCGTCGTCGAGTTACCTCGCCAGTCACGATCCCCGATTGCACTTTGGTCTGGGCGATACCACCAGTTACGATGGAATTGAAGTTCAGTGGCGGGACGGTGTGCGCCAGCAGTTTCCCAAAGGGGAAGCCGACCGGGAGATTGTTCTACGCCGGGAAACGGCCCCACGCCCGTAGTCGGCGATCGTTCTCTTGTTCCAGCCAACAGAGCGGTGGACATGCCCCGCGTCTTTTTCGGGAATTTTGACTGCGAATACGACTGGTCCGCCGCCAACCGCCTTGATTTCGGCCGGCCGGCCCTTCCGGAGTCGGTCGACATTGCCTCGCATCGGACCCCGAAGAACCGAGCCGGCCGTCGGGCGGCGCAATACAGCGACGCGCTGGTCCCGGCGTGGCTGGCGATTGCCGAGGCGGAGGATTGCGTTTTGACCAACGTGCCCCTTGCTGCCGAGGATTTCCACGATTTGTGCCGTTCGGCGGGAACGATTCCGAGGTTTGTCGCGCAACAGCACGACATTGCTGACCTGTCACAACGCGAGTTCGTACCGTGGGGCTGGACGATTGAGGCGCTTCAAATGGCCCAGCGGTTTGGAGCCAGAATTCTAGGCCCAGACCCGGCGATTGTGGCACACGTGAACTCGAGGCAGTTTCGGTTCGAGCTGGAAACCGCTCTGGGAATCGCGATTCCCGGCAGCCGTCTGATTGATTCGAGCGCGGAGTTCGAACCGGCACTTCGTGCCCTGCCACAGCCCGAAGCGGGCTGGATTCTGAAGGCGAATTTCGGGATGTCCGGCCGCGAGGCGATACGAGGTCGCGGTCCGGTTCCGTCTGAGGCGCAGATTCGGTTCCTGCAATCGCGACTTCCCCATTCCGGACCGCTGGTCCTGGAGCCGTTGCTGCGGCCAGTGTGTGAAGCGGGGATTCAGTGGGACATTCCGCGCGACGGTCCACTGCGACTGATGGGAGTGGCTGAACAGATTGTCGTCGGGGGGAGTTGGCGTGGCAGTCGCTTTTCCGATAGGAACGATTCGCCAGGAGACTGGGGGGACGCGATCGAAATCACCCGAGAAGTCGCGAACCGCGTCCAGCGGGCCGGGTATTGGGGGCCGTTGGGACTGGATTCGATGAAGTACGAAATGGCGAACGGCTCCCAAAATCTCCGCGGCTTGCAGGATCTCAATGCCCGATTCACGATGGGGCGACTCGCGCTGGGGTGGCTGAGGATCACGCCGCCTGGTTGGTGTGGCTCGTGGTTGTCAATTCCCAATCCAACGCCAGTAGCGAATGATGAACTGCGAAAGCGATTGGATTCGGTGGAACGCGGCTGGAACGGACACGTCCGCGTCCTCGTTACCAGCCCGCAGTCGCAAACGACGGCAGCGAGTGGCCGAACCACCGTGTTGATCCAAGCGGAGACAAACGCGATTCGCAGCGGTGTTGAGGCGCGGTTGCTGGCGCTGGAATGATTGGGAGCCGCGAAGTCGACAACTCCAAGGAACATTCTCAGCGCGCGCTGAGCAGCCTCTCCAGCAGATCATGAACGCCAACAGATTCGGCCGCCCCCTTTAAATACTCGATGTCGGCTGCATCACCGAGCAGTTTCAGTAAACGCGTCACGTCATCCCACTGGCGTTCAGACGTTTCGTTGGTCTTCCGGTACCACTCCAGCTTACTGGTGATGACGTAGTGACGAATGCCGAATTTTGTGAGTGCTGCGGAAACGGGGGAAAGTGCCGAGACAAGATCGTCGTAGTCGCTCACTTCCGTTGCTCCACATCGCGATTACGAACCTCATCCGCCAGTGCCTTCCCGTAGGTCAGTTCGATAAAATTCAGCCGAACGTCGCCTTCCCTGCGAATATCTGTTTTCGAGCCCCGTGGAGTATCATTCTGCCTACGCGCCGGCACTGCCACACTGACTTCGCCGGTTCTTCACATCTTCTTCACATTTGACGCCTAGAATTTCAGCAGACGCACACTGAAGACTTGCTCACACGGACAGGTGGATGGATGTTGACTAGCACATTGAGTCGCGGCACGGCGGCAGGGCTGTTGGCGGGGTTTTTGTTTGTTGGATGCGGCCCGTCGGGAAATTCGAATTCGCCGACCGGTGGGACGGGAGCCACGGGTTCGACCGCAGGGAGCGGGGCGGGTACCGAATCGGCCGGGCCGGAGTTGAAGAGCGATTTGCTGGCCCCCGCCGAATTGGCCAAGCTGAGCGGCAAGATTCAGATCGACGGCTCGAGCAGCCTGTTTCCCG
>JAPLOC010000678.1 GCA_026692825.1 Planctomycetota bacterium
GGTCAGACCGGTTGTGCCGGTTGGAAACTGGCAAATCGGGTCTGAATCCTAGCGGCAAGTTTGCCAACATGCGACGATTCGCCCCATCATGTCGTTTCCCTTCGAACTTCTTCCCGAGTGCTGGTTCCTGGTTGGACCGACTGCCACCGGCAAGTCGGCCGCCGCGCTGGTGGTCGCCGAACAAATTGGTGCGGAGATTCTCGCCCTTGACTCGATGACGCTCTACCGCGGCATGGAGATTGGGACCGCCAAACCGAGCGAAATCGACCGCGCCCGGGTGCCGCATCACCTGCTTGATTTGCTCGACCCGCAGGAAGAATACAGCCTCGCCGACTATCTGGCGGCAGCCGAATCGGCGGTGCGACAAGTCTTGTCGCGCGGTCGGGTTCCATTGTTCGTGGGGGGAGCGGGGCTGTATCTCCGTGGTCTGCTCCGCGGAATGTTCGAAGGACCGGCGGCCAATTGGGATTTGAGGCGGGAACTGGAGGCGTTCGCCGAAAGGAACGGCAATGAGGCGTTACACTCGCGACTGAAAGAGATCGACCCGGCACTTGCGGCCAAGTTGCCACCGGCCGATGTGCGACGCATCATTCGCGGGCTGGAGGTATTCGAAGCTTCGGGTCGGCCACTGTCGGAACAACAGCAGCAGGGTCCACGCCCGATTGCCGAACGGCCGGCGGTCGTGGCGTGGCTGAATCCGCCGCGCGAGCGGTTGTACGCCCGCATCGAACAACGTGTCGACGAAATGTTCACGGCTGGGCTCGTCGACGAGGTCCGGACACTTGCCGCCGGTCCGCAGGGGCTGGGACGAACCGCCCGGCAGGCTTTGGGTTACCGAGAGATTCTGGACGCGATTGAGGCGGGGAAATCAACAGAATCGGCTCGGGAATTGATCAAGACCCGCACCCGTCAGTTTGGGAAACGGCAGTGTACGTGGT
The DNA here is from genome assembly GCA_026692825.1 of Planctomycetota bacterium. Lineage (GTDB taxonomy): Bacteria > Planctomycetota > Planctomycetia > Planctomycetales > Planctomycetaceae > UBA10511. The sequence goes on from JAPLOC010000678.1 coordinate 939, forward strand.
TTCGCAATCTGGAAGAGTGTCGGCCCATGAAATTGACCGGAGATGAGTCGGCTGCGGAGGTTGCGCGCTGCTATCAGGAGATTCGCACGGTCGACCGTGCAGAGTGATGAGCCGCTGTTGCTTCGTTCGCAAAATCGGGTAGTCTGACTGCCGGAATTCCGGGGAATGTCACCTCGGTGAGAGTCGGAACTCGTCGGCCACGCGCGTGGTGCGGCTTGGTTCATCAGTACTTGGGGAGGTGTGCGATGGGAATGGTGCGCGGTGCGATTGGCGGGGTGATCGCCGGTGCGATCGGGGCGGCTATCTGGGCGGCGATTGCCCACTACGCGAACGCCGAGATTGGCTATGTCGCCTGGGGGATTGGTTTCCTGGTCGGTCTGGGGGTGCGAATGCTGGGGGGCGATTCCCATGGAAAGACGATGGGGGCGATGGCCGCGGGAATCGCGATTCTGGCGATCGTTGCGGGCAAGTACGCGGCCGCCGGCATGGCGCTCGACAAGGCCTTGCAAGAACACGCTCCCCAAGTGAGCGAAAATGATATGTTCCATGGGATGGCCCACGAAGTCTGCCAGACCCGAATCAACGCGGGAGAGAAGCTGGTCTTCCCTCCGGGAAAGACGCTGGATAACGCCGAAAACTCGGTGGATTATCCCCCGGGAATCTGGGACGAAGCGGTCCGGAATTGGCAGTCGATTGACCCCGCGACCCGGCAACAGTTGATGCAGGCCCGACAGGAGCAACTTCAGATGCTGGCGAAACTATTTGGTGCTGAAATGCGGATGCAGGTGTTCAAAGAGAGCTTCGGACCGTTTGACTTGCTGTGGTGCCTGTTGGCCGTCTCGACCGCCTTCCGCCTCGGTTCAGGCGGCCAAGAGGAGTAGACCTAACGCCGCAAACCCCGTTCTGGAACTTTCCAGACGGGGTCTGCGGGCCATCCGCCACAGATGGTGCTTTGCAACGGGCGACACACCCGTTCCAGAGCCTTTCCTTCCCTCTATTTCTTGGCCACCACCTTGAAGAACACCTTGCATTCAATCGGCTCGGTGGATCCTTCGATGGTGATGTGCAGCGTTTCTGTCACTGTCGACTCGTCGGCAGGGGCCGTCAGCGTGATCGGGACGATCTGCACGACCTTCGCCTCAGCGGGAAGTTTCGCTTCCATCGCATTGGCCAGCATCTCATTCTCGATTTTTGCCACCTTGAACGGCTTCTTCCCGCGAACGACAATGTTCTTGGTCGCCTGAGCCCCCGGGGCCAGCGTCCCGAAATCGACCACGGTCGGATTCACGGTGAACTCGTCCTCAATCCGGGCGTCGATCATCACCGGAATCTGCGGGTTCCCCGAGTCGTCGGTCACCAGCGTGATCTGATCGCGGAAATCTCCCCGCGGCGCGGTCCCCTTCAGCGTCACGAACAGGTCGTAATTCACTCGGTTGTTCGCTCGATTCGTCTCCTGCAGCCGCACAGCCAAATGGTTGTTCTTATTCACGATATCGCGAATCTTCCACTCCGGCCGGCCCGCGTAGCTGATGCCGATCTTTCGTTCGACCTCGGCACCGTGCGCCACACCTCCGAACTCGGCCCCGCCCGGCGTGATCACCACATCCGAGCGAATGTACGCTTTGATGGGAATCCTCACCTCGGCGTACAACGGCTTGTCAAACACCACCGTCACGCTCGAGTTCTTCTCGTTCATGAACTTCTTGGTGTCCATGGTGATTTCAATATACGCCTTCTCGAGGCTGGCGAGCGTATCTTTGGAGGGGCGGACGGCGGTACAGCCGCAGCTCGTGGTGATCTGCTGGATGTGAACGTCCTCTTTGTAGAGGTTCGTGATCTCGATCCGGTGCCGGGTGTCAGCCCCCCGGGCCACTACGCCAAAATCGTGTTCCAATGCGCTGAGCATCTTCTCGGCCCAGGGGTAACGCTGCTTCTCCGCCGGAACCTGTGCCGGGAGTGAAGTGGCGATTCCCAAGACCAGAACAGCCAGCAGCGACCTGCAAGTGGTTGCGACTCTCATACGACATCCCCTTCAGCGAGGCGACGCGAGTCGATCCGCAAGGATCTCTCAGACTCGCTGACAACAGTGGTTTGGTGACGGGAAACTCCCCCGGCGGACAACGTTCGTCGGGGGGCATTCCTGGAGAAAGAGCAAGGGTGTGCGTCGCGTGTTGTGCTTCCAGGTCCGCAATCCAGTGTAGCCGCTCGTTGCGCCGGGGAGGAAATTCTTGAGAAAAACCTCGAATTCCTTCGCCCGACCTGACGGCTTCTGTGGATTGAATCTCCTGCCGAATCTCAAGGGATCGATCCGATCGTGTGGGCGGGTCAGGAATCCGTTTTTCGAGACCAGCCACTCCATATTATCCACCCTACGCAGGCTGTCCTGCGAAATCAACTGGCTGATCGCGAAATCCACGATTCCAAGACCGTTTGACCCCCGTCGGGGCTTCGCCTCTTCGCCGCGATTGACACCCGACGTTGAGGTCGACCTTCCGCCTGGATCCGCTTCTGTCGGCGAATTCACCGGTGCTGATAAAAACTGTTTGAAGGACCGATTTCATTCGTAGACATTGGAAGTGGTTGTGCGTTCGGTCTGCCAGGCGGAATTCCCGCTGTCATTGAGGTCGTTCATGGAAAGCCTGTCCTTCGCATCGCACGCTGGAATTAGGCACCGACGTACCACGTGGATTCGGTGGGTGGGAATGGCGTCGGCCGGATTGCTGCTGGTGGGAATGGCCCAAGCCGGGGAGCGATCGGGGCTGCCTCGGGCGGGGCGGTCCCTGGCAGCGACAAGGCCTAAAGTCACGCTCCCTGCGGCGACCGCAACTCCGACTGCCGCTGTTGCTACGCCCCCTTCAACCAAGCCCAAGAGTTCCATCCAGCGAGTCTCCGCCGAAGATCTTCCTCCGGCCCCCGCCGCCGAGGGGATGAAGTATCGACCGGGCGACGAATTCGCCAGTGATGGATTCCCCCCATTGCGAGGCTATGTTCCCGGGCAATCGTCCCCGATTCGCGCCGCAAGCCGAACTCCAGACCGGGGAGCCACAGAGACGTACGTTGCCTTTGGGCGACAGTCGGTTCCATTGATGGTCACCGACTCCAACGTCGTTGTCCCGCGGCTGATGCCGTGTCACCGCCCACTCTATTTTGAAGACGCGCTGTTGGAACGCCACGGCGTCGCGGCCAGCGACTGCGTCCAGCCCGGACTATCAGCCGCCCACTTCTTCGGCTCCGTCGCAATCATCCCCTACAAGCTGCTGCGCACTTCTCCGTGTGCCCACGTTTCCACCGCGAATCTGTGCGGCGAAGAAGGCGAGCCGACCTGCTGGGAGAACTTCGTAGGAGACAACGACCGCTGTGATGACGATGACTGCGATAAATAGTCGTGGTGGATCAATTCAGTTTCGTTGGAGTTGAAATCAGGGGATCGCGAGAATCTTGTGCGTTTGCAGACTCACCCGCCATTGGGGATGTTTGAGACAGTAATCAACGACCAGCCGTTGATTCTCAGCCAGATTGGGGCCATCCATCGGTTGCAGGTAGAAGAACTCGAAGTCGAGTTCGGTGAAATTCTCGGGCTCGGCACCAGCCTGTGGGTAGACCAGTTTCAGCTCCGAACCTTCGATCTGACTGAGCGCCGCTCCCGCTTTCGGACTGACGCAGATCCAATGCACGCCGCGCGGCACCTGGCGTGTCCCGTTGGTTTCCACCGCCACCTCGAAACCGGCGCTGACAGCGGCCATCGCAAGTGTTTCGTCGAGCTGCAGCAGCGGTTCCCCCCCGGTGAACACCACATACGGCTCGAATCGTGGATGTTCCATCTCGCCCCACAGTCGCACCAGTTCGGCGACCAACGCGTCGGCGGTCGCGAATTTACCCCCGTTAATGCCATCGGTCCCGACAAATTCCGTATCGCAGAACTGGCAGACGGCGGTCGCGCGGTCGGCTTCGAGACCGCTCCACAAGTTGCAGCCCGCGAATCGGCAAAAAACCGCCGCCCGTCCCGCTTGCGCCCCTTCCCCTTGCAGGGTGTAAAACATCTCTTTGACGGCGTAGGGCATGGGATGATGCGAACTCAGGGGAAGCGATTCGAATGCGATGACGTGACAGGTCGAGTGGAATGGACGCGGGTTGTTGGTCTTAAGGTCGCTTCCGGTACCGTGCCGGGTCGGGGACTCCGTTGTCCTGGAATCCCTTCAGTCGCAACTGACACGAGTCGCATTCACCACACGCCTCCCCGGTACTGATGTCGGGGTCGTAACACGACAGTGTCTCGCTGAAATCCACCCCCAGCGCGAGTCCCTGCCGTATAATCTCGGCTTTTGACCACGCGATGAGCGGGGTGTGAATCTTCAACCGCATCGCCCCCTCGACTCCCGCTTTGGTGGCGAGGTTCGCCATCTGTTCAAACGCCGCCAGGTACTCGGGGCGACAGTCGGGATAGCCGCTGTAATCGACCGCGTTCATGCCGGCGAAGATATCGGTCGCCCCCAACACCTCGGCCCAGGCGAGCGCGAACGAGAGAAAGATGGTATTCCGGGCGGGGACATAGGTGATGGGAATGCCGGTTGACATGTCGGCGGGATTGCGTCCCTTGGGAACCGGCAGGTCCGACGTCAACGCCGATCCGCCGAACGCGCGCAAGTCGATATCCACGACAATCTGCGTCGTCACCCCGGCCC
>JAPLOC010000679.1 GCA_026692825.1 Planctomycetota bacterium
CAGCTTGGTCCGCGCCGCGCTGGCGTGTCGCGATGTGGCGGTCGCGTATGGAACTCCCTTCATCAGCGGAAAGGACAGTCTCAACAACGAGTTTTCGTATCAGGACGCCGCGGGACAACGCCGAACGGTGGCGATTCCTGCGTCGTTGTTGGTGAGCGCCCTCGGTCAAATTCCCAACGTGACCGACGCGGTCACAATGGATTTCAAAGACGCTGGCAATCTGCTGTTTCTGGTGGGCCAGACGCACGATGAGATGGGAGGGAGTCATTTCGCGCTGGTGAATGGCCTGGCGGGGGGGCGTGTCCCCCGGGTCGATCTGGCGAAAGCCCCCCGGATCTTCGCCGCTGTTTCCCAGGCGATTTCCGCGGGACTGATTCGCAGTTGCCACGACCTGAGCGAGGGAGGTTTGGCGGCGGCTTTGGCCGAGATGGCGTTCGCTGGCGATCTGGGGGCCGAGATCGATCTGCGGGTCATGGGAGCCCGGTGTGGGCTGGAAGAAGATCTGACGCTGTTGTTTTCGGAGAGCAATACGCGCTTTGTGATTGAAGTGGCGCAGGCAGCGGCGGCGCGGGTGCGGGAACTGTTCGCGGGACTCCCGCTGGCGGAACTGGGAACAGTTTCGGCTCTCCCCCGCTTGGTGGTGCGCGGCATGACGAACGCGACGCGAATTGATGTGGGAATCGCGGATCTCAAGAACGCCTGGAAGGCCCCACTCGCCTGGAATTGAGCGCTCCGATGCGACGCGTCTGCCTGTTTGTCGAACGCCTGTCTCTCGTCGGCTGGCTGGGGATGGGAATCATGTTTCTCGCCCTGCTGCTGGCGCTCCGCGGTTCGCCGTTGTTTTCGACCGAAACGAAAGACAATCATCCGAGGGTTCTGTTCCCCGCGTATTACACGCTGGAGTTCACCCTGCTCGGAATGGCGGCGGTGTCGGGACTGGTGCGGTTCCTAGCGGCTCGTGGAAATGACCGGTGCGGACCGGCGACAGTGAATGCGACGAAGAATGGGGACACCCAGAATCCTCTGTCGGGAGGACGCCGGCGAGGGGCGACTGTCACCTGGGTCGTCACACTGTTCGCGCTGGGTCTGGCGGTGGGTGAGTACTTGGTCGTTTACCAGCCACTCGCGGCGATGTTGGGGCGCCCCCCCTACCCGCAGCAGTTTCAGTTGCTGCACGAGATGTCGCGCTGGATCAACACGGCGATTCTGCTGCTGACGGCGGTTGGAGCGACGCGGTCGCTCTGGTGCGTCGATGTCGCGCCGGGTGACGAATCGTAAGTCGTGTCCGCTGACTGAATCTATTGGTTCGCGTCGTCTTTTGTTCCCAAATCGAGTCCGCCATCATGCAACGCACCACCTTCACTTGCCAAACCTCGGTTGACGAATCGGCGGCACCCCGGCGATCGCTGCTGGCCTGCAGTGTCGCGGTGGTCGCGTTTTGCGTTTCGTCCGTGGAAGCCGCCGAAGATGAATGGCTGGTGCGCACGATCGCCGGGAATGGCCAGCAGGTGTACTCGGGAGATGGCGGCTTGGCGGTCGAGGCGGCGGTTTCGGGACCGTTTGGAGTGGTGGTGGGGCCGGATCAGGGAATCTATGTGTGCGAGATCGGCAATCACGTCGTCCGGCGGATTGACTCCCAGACCCTCACGATCTCAACCGTCGCGGGGCGCGGAAAGAAAGGCTACGCCGGCGATGGTGGCCTCGCGACCGACGCCCTCTGCAACGAACCGTACGAGGTTCGATTTGACGCCGACGGCAACATGTATTTCGTGGAAATGCAGAATCACCTGGTCCGTCGCGTGGATGCGAAGACACGCATCATCAGCACTGTCGCGGGAACGGGGACCGCGGGCTTCTCGGGAGACGGAGGCCCCGCCCGGGAGGCGACGCTGAAGTCTCCGCATTCGATCGCGCTGGACGGTGTGGGAGGGCTGTATATCGCCGACATTGGCAATCACCGCGTTCGAAAAGTCGATTTGAAGAGTGGTCGGATCGACACCGTGAGCGGGACCGGGGAACGGGCCAAGACCCCGGACGGCGCTCCGTGGAAGGGAACCGCTCTGGATGGCCCCCGAGCGCTCGATTTCGCCAACGAGACCACGCTGTGGCTGGCGCTGCGGGAGGGAAACGCCGTCTATCAGGTGGATTTGACAAAAAACAAAATGCGGCACGTCGCCGGCACAGGGAAGTCGGGATACGCGGGAGATGGCGGTCCGGCCCAGACCGCGCTGCTCGCTGGTCCCAAGGGGATCGCGGTCGGGCCCGAGGGAGATGTCTACCTCGCGGACACCGAGAGCCACACGATTCGTGTGATCAACGCGAAAACGGGAATCATTGACACAATCGTGGGAACGGGGAAAGCGGGCGATGGCCCGGATGGAGCGGGGAAGTCATGCCAGCTCGGTCGGCCGCATGGCGTCTTCGTCGACCGCGAGGGCCGGGTCTACATCGGCGACAGCGACAATCACAAAGTGCGGCTCGCGACGCGTGGGAAATAGTTACACACTCGAAGCGAACCTCCCTAACCGCTGCCCAACTGCGTTTCGTGATCGCTGGTGTCCAGAGCATTCCTGGGTGCGACCAATACCGCCCGCAGTTCCGAATACAATGCTGTGGAAATGTCGACAGAGTGGTGTTGGGCGATGGTCCGAAGCGTCTCGTCGACGGGTGAATGCGTGACGACTGCAATGGCAGCGGCCGCAATTGCGGGGGACCGGCTCATACCCGCTCCGCAGCAGACAAGCGTTGGCACATTGCGACGGATCAGGTTGGCGACCCCGTCGATTGCCAGTCGCAGCACATTCCGATTGTTACCAGTACCGTCGAGAAGTGGAAATCGAAGGTAGATCAGTTCACGCGGCGGCTGAATTGCCGGCTCTTCCATTGCCAACTGAACGATGGCTTCGATTCCCAATTCGAGGATCGTGCGGAAATCTCGTCCGTCGTTGGCGTGTCCGATCCAGATTGGATACGGGGTGAGTGAGCGCATGCAGGAGCAACTCTCGAATGGCGAAAATCGGTCTATGGGCAACAATCGATCCGAGTTCCACAGGTGGTGACGATTAATTGGCAGCGCTGCGACGCTGCGATCAACAGGTCGGCGATCTTCG
>JAPLOC010000680.1 GCA_026692825.1 Planctomycetota bacterium
CTTTTCCCGGGCTGGAATTGCCCGTGTCGAGCGGAACCACCTTGACGTCGTCGAAATAGACCTCACCCAGACCAGTGAGGCTGAGTGTCAGCGTGAGATCCGTTGTCTCATGGACTTCGCGAACGAGGTGAAACTCGTGCCAGTCGACTGGCTTCCGCCAGCGCAGCGCCAGAGATGGCCCAGAAAGACTGTCCGTGAACGTCGCTCCATCGAACGAGCCAGTGATCGGCGCGGTCACTTTGACCCAGCCGCTGATATACAGCATCTGTCCCCGATAAACAGTCATTCCCGGCGAAATGACCGTGACGGGCGCTTCGGGCAGGACGGCGGCCGGTTCGGCGTCTTTGCGGGGGACGGCGACCAGACGCAGGCTGTATTTGCCTTCATGTGCCTGCGGAGAGACTTCGGCGGTCGCCTGGATGCCATCCACGTCGGCCCGTTCGTGCCGCCAGCCTTCCGTGACCATCGTGTCGAAGTCTTCGAAGTCACCAGAACGGAGAATGTTCTTGGTTCCCGTCTCCCGTGCCATGCGGAATTTTGAGACCATTTCCCAGTGTTCGGGGAGCGTGGCGAAGCACAGGGTGTGCGGACTGCTGACTGGGGAATACATCTTCTGGACCGCGTCGTCCCAGTACCGCGATTGCAGAATCCGCTGCAACTGCAGGCAATCTCCCGCCGCCAGCCGCGCGTCGTGAAAACGGCCATCCGCCAAGAACACATCCGCCCTGCGAAGCATTTCCCGCGACCGCGTGAGAATCTGCGGCGCGTCGGGCTGGGGGCGGATCGCCTGTAATGTGAGCGCCGTCGCGTTCACCCGCTCCAGCTTGGTTCGCGCCAGTTCGACGGCAACCCGAGCCGACGCTTCGCGCAGCTCCAGCATCTTCGACTGCAACCGCTCCACAAGTCGCATGTCGTCGGTGAACAGAATCGCCGACGTCATGTCAAACTTCCGCAGCGCGATCTGTCGGCCCCCCGCGACACGCGTGGAGTCGACAATCCGGCTGATCTCGGTCGTGCTGATCTCCCACGCGCCGGCGGTGTCACCGACACCTGGTACCACAATCTTCACGTCGTTAGCGGACATGGCACGCGGGACGAATTGAGCATCCTCGCCATACCAGACAGGCAGGACCAGCGTCCCGTAGTCGGTCCGCAGGATGGACGCTTCGAGTTCGCGCGACAGGGTCTGATTCTGCTTTGATTGCGTTTTGCTTTCGCTCAACAGCGCTTCGCGTTTCGCCGCCTCTTTGGGGTCGCGACCGCCCGCCACCGGATTGGGGTTGATGGTCCGCTGCGCGGGGAGGGTTCCCGAGAATTTGACGTGGGTTTGCACCGCGCCGGTCGCCAGCCACGGCTCCAGCAGTTCGATCTGCATATTGACCTGGGCGATCGCAAGCCGGCGCTCGGCCGCGCCCGGGGCGTCGCCATCAAACGTCGTCTGCGACCAGTATCCCAGACCATGCGCCCCCGCAGCCAACGCCGCGTACGCCTCCAGCCACAATTGCTCCGGTTCGATCATAAGCGGCGACTGGCCGGCTCGCTCCCGCGCCAGTTGCAACGTGGCGTCGGGTTCGGTGTGGATCCAGGTCCAGAAAAACGTCCCCTGTTTCGCCAGTCGACGGCGAGCCCATAGAAACTCGCGATACTGGTGCAAGCCCAGCGTGGTCTGAAGCGGAGCCCGGCTGACGCCTATCATCGACAGGTGGCGGGAGTATTCGCGTTCTTGTCCCAAAACGTCGCCCATGATCGGGCGGCGCATAGTCCGGTCGGCGTCGCGAATCTGTTCCTCCCAGTTCAGCAGTTGTCGCCGAACGTCGGGGCGGATTTTCGTCCCCAGGTACCACAACATGACCGAGTTGGTTTCCGGTCCAAACGGCGCGAGGTGCCCTGCGGAGGAATCGATCGCGCCACTGGCCGTCGCCGCCGGCCGGGGAGGAATCGCCATCGACCGCAAGCCGGCCGCTTTGAGAGATTCGAGCAGCGGTGCGTCCCGATAATCCGGAACCCAGGCGACATTGAATCGCGATTGCGCCAGGTCGGCCGGTGTCTCGCCGTGGTACGGGAGGATCAAGGGAAAGAACGGGCGACCCCCGACAAACAGCCGACCGAGATGGAACTCGGCTTCGGGCTTCCCGCCAGCGTCGCGGTAATCGACCGATTGAATGTTGGCGGTCGGCCGCGCGGTGACGATGGGACCGAACCGCAAATCGTCCAGCGCGATTTGTGTCGTGCCCCGTCCGGCTTGAAACTCGATCACCGCCACATCGACGTAACTGCCGTTGGTGTCGATGGCGTGGTTGGTCCCGGTTTCGGTCTGCAGTTTCTTCCGCAACTGCGGCAACAGACGCTTCAGTCGAGTCTCAATCTCGGTGCAGGTGAGTTCCTGCCAGCGATCGACGGTGGTGTAGGAATCGCCGGGAACAAGAACAGAGAGCGGAGTTCCGGTCGCCGGGTTGGGCTGATTTGGAAAGATGACACGGACGAACAAGCGGGCGCTGTCGCGGTTCGACCGGACCCAGACGCGCAGCGCGAGTTCGTCAATGACCCGAGCGCGGGGGAGAGGTTGAATCAGGGAGCCGGGAGCGATGGGGGCGCGCGTTTCGATAGAAATCGTCTCGCATGCGTCACCCGCATGGCTGTCTTCGCGCGCACGGCGATGCTCGACCAGCCGCGCGGTCGATTCGTCGAGAATCACCTCGCAACTCGTCGTATTCGACTCGTAGTCGATGGTATGTTCGCGAGCGAACGACCGGGCCTGGTATAGGCTCAGAGCCGCTATTGCGAACAGCAGTCGATGGAAACGCACGGTCTGCTTTGGCCTCAATGCCAGTGGAATCACGTCCATGTGATCGGCTCGCCGTAACTCGCGGATCTTACAGAGATTCCGCCAACTGGCCAAGAAGAGTTTGCGCAGTCGGAAAAGTCGGTGCGAGGCGGGACCGAATTGTGAGATTCGGTGATTGGGCTATCGACGGAATGGGCTGTTTGAGGCGAAAGTTTGCGAGGAATGTCACCGGGAGTGCCCAAATCGCCCAGACTCCACGCTGTCACATGACCACGTGATCAGTCATTGGGGCTCAGTACTCGTCCATGGTCAAATCCGCAGTTTTGTCGAGTTCATCGCGGCGGAGCCACCGTCGCATCCCGGATGGGATGCCGGACAGTAGCCGGGGGTCGGAGCGCAGCGAAGGCCCCCGGAAAGTTGCGATGATTGAACAGCATCCTGGAGGGATGCCAGAATTGTGTTGAGTTCTTTCGCCGCAATTCTCCGATTCAGCATGGCGCAAGTGCGACCTTCTCGCCCGCTGCCCAACGCTGGTACCTGTTCGGGAGTCTTTCCACTGCATCCACGTTTCTAGCATCCCTCCAGGATGCACTCGACTTTTCACGACTATCCGGGGGTCTCCACTGCGCTGCGACCCCCGGCTACTTTATGGCATCCTTACCAGGATGCAACCGCTGGCTGCGCCGCACTGGAGGCTGAGCTGTTAATCGTTGATTTGACCGCAAAAGATGCTGCGCACAACGAAAATGAACCAATTGC
>JAPLOC010000681.1 GCA_026692825.1 Planctomycetota bacterium
ACCACCACCAGTCCCGATTCCGTCACCGTGTAACCCCGCGCGAGGTCCTGGTCGTGGTCGTACCCCACCCGGTCGTGTTCGGGCACCCGCACCCCCTTTTCCAAAATCGCCCGCCGAACTCGCGCATGGCGTCCGATTTCCACCCCTTCAAACAACATCGAATCTTCAACCACCGCCCAGCTATTCACCCTCACGCCGGGCGACAGGATGGAGTGCCGAACCTCGCCACCGGAAATCACACACCCCGAACTGACCATGCTATCGAGCGCATGCCCGACGCGCGGTGCCGGTATTCCCACGTCGGCGAAGACAAATTTGGGCGGGGGATACTGCGCATGGTAGGTCCGGATCGGCCAATCCTGATCGTACAGGTTCAATTCGGGATGCACCGCGATCAAATCGAGGTTCGCTTCGTAATACGCCTCGATCGTCCCCACGTCCCGCCAATACCGCCGGCGTCCGGTGTTCTTGTCGTGAAACGGAAACGCCCGCACCCGCCCGTTTCCAATCAGCCGCGGAATGATATTCCGTCCAAAGTCGTGCTGGCTGGCGGTATTGGTCGCATCCTCGCACAGTTCATCGTACAGCAACGACGCGTTGAAGACGTAAATCCCCATAGATGCCAGACACTGACTCGGGTAGTCGGGCAACGGTTGCGGGTCGGCGGGTTTTTCCGCGAACTCGACAATGTTGCGGCTCTCGTCGATCTGCATCACGCCGAACCCGGTCCCCTCCGCCAGCGGGACCGGCAGACAACCAATCGTCAAATCGGCCTCCGATTCCTGATGATCCCGCAGCATTTCGGAGTAGTCCATCTTATAGATGTGGTCCCCCGCGAGAATCAGCACCAAATCGGGCTGGCACCGTTCAATGTTGTAGATGTTCTGGTATACCGCGTCGGCGGTGCCGCGATACCAGAACTCGTGCAACCGCTGTTGCGGAGGCAGGACGTCGATGAACTCGTTGAACTCGCGATTCAAAAACCGCCACCCCAGGTTGAGGTGTCGGTCGAGGCTGGCGGCCTTGTACTGCGTGAGCAGCAGAATCTGCCGGAGCCCGCTGTTGATGCAGTTCGACAGCGTGAAATCGATGATCCGATAAATGCCGCCGAACGGGACGGCGGGCTTCGCCCGGTCGCGGGTCAAAGGCTCCAGTCGAGTCCCCTTCCCCCCTGCGAGGATCAACGTCAGAACGCGTGGCATGCTGGACTCCGTTCTCGGTGACGACTCGGGACGACTGCCGGCTTGTGAGGCGCGACTCTATTTTCGGATAATCCGAGTCTGGGGGGAAGTGCGAACGCCAACAGGCGCTCACTCGGGAAAGTCGAGTGTCGCCACCGATCGTCGTTTGCCCCCCGTCGAGCAGCGACGTCGTTCCTTCCCATTGAGATTCCCTACCCGGAAAGCCTGTTCCACCATGCCACCCGTGTCATTCCCGATCGACCAATCCATCACTGGCCCATGGCCCCGGTTGCTGCTGCTGGGAAATTGCCTCGCCCTGGCGCTCTCTTTCTCCGTAGTCGCACAGACAGCGGGAAACACGACGGCTCCATCCAGGGAGAGGGCACAGACGGTCGCCAGGGCCGGTGCCAAGACGATCACGGAAGTCGCCAAGAGCAACGCCGACTTCACTCGCAAGAGTGAGGGGGACGTGATCGAACTCACGGATGGAAGGTTGCTGCTGGTTTACATGGAGTTCTCGGGAGATGGCAGCGACTTCGCAAAAACGCGGCTGGTCGCCCAGGAGTCGGCCGACGGCGGCCGCACCTGGGGGAAACACCGCGTCGTCACGAAAACCTCTCCCGGCGACATGAACGTCTACTCGCCGAATCTGATTCGGTCAAAGAATGGCGACATCCTGCTGATGTTCATGCGGCAGCATCGACCGGGAGCGTTGACCAACTACGTCTGGAAGTCGACTGACGAAGGAGTGACGTATACGCCATTATCGGAGTTCACCGCAGGCAAAGACTATTCGCTGTGCAACGCCACCGTGAAACGGCTCGCTTCGGGGCGTTTGCTCCTGCCGGCGAGTCCCCCCGTCCCCGGGAAACCAGCCGAGACCGGGCCCTATG
>JAPLOC010000682.1:0-1912 GCA_026692825.1 Planctomycetota bacterium
GGACTCGCGGGATCGGCAATCCGTCCCGTTTGTTCGAGCCGCAATTCACCCCGCGCGGGAAATGAGAATTGAATTGCTGAGCGCGGGGGGGAATTCCCTCGTCCATGTGTCGAGGCTGCCGAGCGAATCATGACGCGCCTCCCTGGCGTGGCGCGGTCGAAGCGATGGGAGAGGCGTTCCGCCACACCCCGCGATCGATCTCCTGCGTCAGTACAACGCGTGAATCAACCGTCGCGTCTCCAAGAATCTCAACGAGCCGAACCAGTTCGCTGGAAATCCGTATCGGATTCGCGCCGTGCCCAAAACAAAACCGGTAACCGTAATCCACGGTCCCCGAATCGGACGCGACGTCGCCGTCGAGCAGGAGAAGGATGGGATCTGTGCCACGAAATTCAGGGTAATCGGCGAGCAGGTCCACCGACTGTTGAGTCGATAGGGTGTAGAACCTGTGACTCTTGGAACTTTGATGGAGTAGCGCCCAGGATCCATCCACCAATTCGCGGATGGTTGGTTTCTCACCGGTATCGATCAGGTAGATGTCAAACCGAGTCGCTACGACGGTCTGAGAAAGTGTGGTTGCCGCAACCCCCGATCTCACACCCTTCTGAGAACTGTCGGCCGGCCCCAGTCGGCCCAGAATCCGAACCGGATCCGTGAGATCGAAATCAATGTCAATCAGACGGACAAATTCGGTGAGCCCCCCCGCCAGCTCGATGGGTTGATGCTCAAGCGTGGCAAACGATTTCCGCAGAAAGCGAGCGATCACGGAACCGACAACGCCCCGGCCGACCAGCCGCAGGTTCGAAAACCGCAGAACCAGATGTTCGTCGAGTGTCACACGGGCCGAGGCTTCGATGGTCGCCGACACGATTCCGCGTCGCCCCGTCATTTTCAGCGAGACATCCAGCTCACCGGTCGGCGTTTTCGCGAGAGTCACGTGACCTCCTTCGACGATGACGCGGTGCTGCTGAAGCAATGTCCTCAACGTCCGCAGTACGAGTTCATCGAGTTCGGCTCGCGACATCGACAGCGTCAATCGACCGTCGCGCCAGTCGACGGTCGCAGAGTCGCTACCAGCCGATGTCTCGTAACGCAATCCGGCAGCCGTGAGTTCGACGTGCAGTGGCGCGTCCAGGAAGACCAGTGATTCCGCTCGGACTACAAGCTGTTCGACCCGCCACGTGGGAGGTTTTGGGCTGGCAACCATGGGCCCACCGGCAGTTGACCTGGCTGGATCGCGTTGCGACTCACCCGATGCTGTCGCAGAACCGGCGACGGCTGGATTCTCAGGCGGTGGGTGAATCGCGTCGGCGCACATGGCCAGTCAACCTGTGGGAATTGCCGATGACGATCAGTGATGAGCCGCCGACATTCGCAGATACTGTTCCAGATCCTTTTGAGCCTGCAACCGGGCGACCTCACGTAGCGGCATCATGCCGTTGACCAGCGCGCCGATCGCCGAGACGTTGTTCGTGATCACAGACGCCATCACACCGAAACCCATGGTGAACGCCCCCGCGATGCAGAGCGCGTTGGGAGCGATGATCATTCCCCAACTCCGTTTGACATTGCGATCGAGCTTGCGCGAGATATCGACGAACTCACACAGCTTGGCGAGACTCTCTTCCATAAAGACGACCTGGGCCGTGTCGGTCGCGATGGAAGTCGCTCCTCGGAGCGACACCGAGACATTCGCCTTCTTGAGGGCGATCGAATCGTTGATTCCATCACCAACAAAACAGACTTTTCGACCCTTCTTCTGCAAGCGCTCGACGTATTCGGCCTTGTCCCCCGGCAACACGCCGGCGAAATACTCGTCCATTCCCAGGGTTTCGGCCAGTCGACGTGTTGGACCTTCGTGGTCCCCCGAGATGATCGCCAGGTGACTGATCCCCCGTTTCCGCAAACCTTG
>JAPLOC010000682.1:2045-3821 GCA_026692825.1 Planctomycetota bacterium
AAGCCTTCGTCGTGCGCCTGATCCATCTTGGATTGAATGTGGGGGGGAATTTCAATTCCCTCCATCTTCATGAATCGCGCGCTTCCGACCCGAACCGTCCGGCCATCGACCCCCACAGTAATTCCGAAGCCGACGTTGTATTTCGAGTCATCGGTGTGCGGCAGCGGTCGACCCAGTTGGGCGAATCGTTGCAGAATCGCCTTGGCGATCGGGTGTGCGAAACGATTCTCGGCGGCGGCCGCGTAGGTGAGAATCAAGTCGGGATGATAATCACCGCACGTCAGCACCTCACCAACTTCGGGCACCTCCTTCGTCAATGTGCCGGTCTTGTCGAACAACACCGTGTCGACGTCGTTCATCAGTTCCATCGCCCTGCCGTCCTTGACAAGGATTCCATGCTGGGCGCACAGCGCCAGGGAGCTGAGCATCGCGAGCGGAGCCGCCATGCGAATCCCCGTGCCAAAGTCGCTGTTGAGTACCGCCGTCGCCCCCGCCGGCCCCATCACAGCGAGACCGACCGCTCCCAGGGTCAGGGTGGGAACAACCGCCTTGTCGGCCATCTTTTCGCCCTTGTTTTGGGAGTCGAGTTTGTACCCCGCGGAGTCATTCAGAATCGCGGCGATTTTAGCCGACGTTGTTTCGGTTCCCGCCTTTTCGACCCGAATGAACACCTTCCCGGCGACCACCAGTGTGGCGGCGAAAACTTTATCGCCGACCACCTTTTCGGTGGGAGTCGATTCCCCCGTGAGAGCATGCTGGTCGATCATCGCCATCCCCTCGTGGACGACACCATCGACCGGAATCGCTTCTCCCGTATTCACCACCAGCAAATCGTCGGTTTTCACCTCGTCGAGGGAGACCTCGACTTCCTTGCCATCGCGGACGAGCCACACAAACCGTGGCTGCTTGCCGAACACACTCATCAGCAACCGTTTGGAATTGTCTTGCGTCATCCGCACGAGTTGGCGACCGAACGCGAGACAGAACGTCAGCACCGTTCCCGCGAAGACGGCCCCGGTTCCCAGACAGGCAACAACGACGATACTGTCGAGGACATCAACCCCCAACCGCCGCTCTTTGAACAGGACTTCGTGCGCCTCCTTAAACGTGTGGACCGAATTGTACGCGAGCAGTCCCCCCGCGATCGGAAGCAAAGGTGGGAAGGCGAACTGCGCGACGGCCGCCACGGGCATTGCGACCGAGCAGAGTGCCATGCTGAGGTCGGCCCGGTCACGTTCCGAGGGAGCCTCGATTCGGTCGAGTGTGGTCCGCAGAATCTCCATGACCTGATCCCGGCGGATCTGGTGCCGGTTGTAAACGATAAGAACCGAACCGGTGACCGGGCTCGCTTTGTAGTTCTCGATGCCCAGGACACTCATCAGCTCCCGTTCGATCGCCTGGCAGACTTCCGCCTTTCGAAACAGCGCGTCGTGTCGCACGCGAATGCGCCCCGGAAGTTCGTGACGAATCTGCCACCCACCCGAAGCGTGGACCGCGGGAATGATCTCTGGTTCCGCAGTCTGCCCGTTGGTTGAAGACCGTGCGACCGGAATCGACGGTGGATTCTGCGAACTGCGATCCGCGACGTCCCGGCCGCGCGCACTCCAGCCATTGGCTGGAAGATGACTTGGGCGCGAGTGTCCGTTCTCCCCGGAATGTCCAGATCCATTGCCGGTCTTCAGGCACTGGCCAATCGCGGTCAGAACTTCGTTGCGGGAGTGCGTCGTCGAACAGTAATCGATTTCGGCGAAATACCGTTCAGCGTGGATCGAAACC
>JAPLOC010000683.1:0-1065 GCA_026692825.1 Planctomycetota bacterium
AGCGAACTCTTGCCCGACCCGCTCACGCCGGTGACGCAGACGAACGCACCCAGCGGAATCGTCACATCGACGTCGCGGAGATTGTTGTGGTTCGCGCCGGTCAGCACGAGCTGCTTGCCGGCCACTGGAGGGCGTCGTTCCGGAATTTCGATCCGCGCGCTTCCAGAGAGGAACTGACCCGTGACGCTGCGTGGATTGCCGGCGATCTCGCGCAACGTTCCCTGCGCAACCACCTCTCCCCCCCGCACGCCCGGCCCCGGACCAAAGTCCACGATGTGGTCCGCGGCTCGCATCGTGTCTTCATCGTGTTCGACAACGATGACGGTGTTTCCTTGATCGCGCAAGTCGAGCAGGCTGTCAAGTAGTTTGTCATTGTCGCGCGGATGCAGTCCGATCGAAGGTTCGTCGAGAATGTAGACCACCCCCACCAGCCCGCAGCCTATCTGCCCCGCGAGTCGAATTCGCTGGGTTTCTCCTCCCGAAAGGGTCGGCGCGGTCCGATCGAGTGTGAGGTAATCGAGTCCGCAACGGAGTAGAAAACCGAGCCGGCCCCGGATTTCCTTGATCGCCTCTTGCGCGATCATGGCTCCCGTTTCATCCAGCTTCAGCTTTTCAAAAAACCGAGACGCTTCGGAGATCGTCAGCCCGCACACGTCGGAAAGGGACATCGCCACGCTGGCAGGCGGCGTGACGACCGGTGTTTCGGCCGAGACCACCGGTGCCGCGCTCTCTGGGGTGACACTGGTCCCTTTCTTTCCCCGCGCCCCCTTGGGTTGTTTCTTGCGGGAGGTCGCGGCGGGAGGTGCCGCCTGGCTGGAAACGTCGGGGGAATAACTGCTGGACGTGATTCGCACACCGCGCGCCTGGCGGTTGAGTCGGGTTCCCCCGCAGTTCTTGCAATCCGCCATCTTGAGATATTTCTCAAGTTGTCGGCGGCGCATGGGATTCTTCGCCGTCCGATACGATTCGAGCAGTTCGGGAATGATGCCAGCGTACGTTGTGCCATGCTTCCAGACACCGCCGCGATGCCGCCAGCTCAGTGTGATGTTGCGATCGCCCGTGCCA
>JAPLOC010000683.1:1092-3399 GCA_026692825.1 Planctomycetota bacterium
CAGCGCTTCCCGGACCTTGTCCGAAAGGTCGCGCCACGGAGTGGTGAGCGCGGAACCTTCCTTCATGGCATGGTCGATCTCCAGCGCGCGGGCGACTCCCTCGTAGATATGCCGCCGCCACTTGCCAATCTCCTTGAGTGGCCCCAGCAGTTCCACCGCCCCTTTAGCGAGCGACTTGCCCTCATCGGGGATCAGGAGCGCAAGGTCAAAATCGTGTCGGATACCCAGACCATTGCAGTCCAGACCCATCCCCTGGGGGCTGTTGAAGCTGAACAGTTGCGGGCTGGGTGGTTCGTAACTTTTTCCGCAGTGGGTGCACGCATACCGCGCGCTGAACAGCCGGTCGACGAGAGTCGTCTCCGTCGCCGGGGTGCGGTTCCCGCTGGTCCCCGTGGAATTCCCGGCTGACTTTCCACCGCGAGGCGACGCGGCTTCGGCGGATTCGTCCGTGTCACCTTCCGACTCTCCGTCGATCCCCAGCGGGCGGTCGTGTTCGGTCGCGAGAATCAGGCTGCCGTTTCCAAGCCGCAACGCCCCTTCGACCGCTTCCGCCAATCGTGTGCGGCCACCCGACCCCGCCTGCATGCGATCGATCACCACATCAATAGTATGACGCATCTGCCGATCGAGCTGCAAATTCTCCGAGAGCGAAACGACCCGACCATCGACCCGGGCTCGCCCCTTCTGGCGTTGCACGACCGGAGCGAGAATGAGAAAGCGGGTTCCTTCGGGAAGGCGCAAGAGCGCGTCGAGAATCTGCTCCGAAGTCTGCGCGGTGATCGGGCGATCGCATTCGGGGCAGTGCGCCAGCCCCACGCGGGCGAACAGCACCCGCAAGTAGTCGTAGATCTCGGTGATTGTGCCGACCGTGCTGCGGGGATTGCGCCCGCTGGTCTTTTGTTGAATCGAAATCGAGGGGGCCAGCCCGGAGATCGAGTCGACCTCTGGCTTGGGCATCTGTCCCAGGAACTGTCGGGCGTAACTCGAGAGCGACTCGACGTACCGCCGCTGCCCTTCGGCGTACAGCGTGTCAAACGCGAGCGAGCTTTTTCCTGAGCCGCTCACGCCGGTCATGGCGATCAACTGGTTACGCGGCAGCCGCAGGTCGACCCCGCGCAGATTGTGTTCTCGGGCACCGCGAATAACGATGTCGGTTTCGTGCATGCGAGTTTCAGTCCGCCGCCAGTGTCGATCCCGGGAGGGACGGTCGAACTGGCGACGTCACGTGGAGCGAATGGGTTGCCGGCTGGGGAAAGACGAAATTCGGATTCGGATTGGACCCGGTGCGCCGGTGTAATTCGAAGGGAAAAGATCGAATCGTGATGACGGCGAGCGACCCAAATGGAGCGACCGCGAACCGCGAGCGGACGCGGGGTCAGTCGGAGTCGACGCCATCTCCGAACGATTCTTGCGATTCGTCGCGGGGCTGGTCGGCAACGGACTCCGAATTTGTGTCGGCATTCGACCCGTCGACACTAGTCACTTCACCGGTCTTGTCTTTTCGGCTGCCCCGGCGACGCCGGCGGCTGCGTCCTTCTTTGGGGGTCGCCGAGGGAGCGGCGTCGATCGTCGAAGCGGGACCGCCGGTTCCCGTGGATTGAGCCGGCAAGCTGCTGTCCAGCAACTCACTGCCGGAGACGGAGGTGGGTTCGTGCGATGGGGAAGTATCGGAGACCGGAGGGACGTCCGCAACACGGGGCGTGCGGGGAGCCTGATCGCGGGCAGGTCGGTTTCGACCAGCTTTACCCCGTCCCTTGTTCGGTTTTTCATCCGCAGGCTCAGCGGGGCGCACTCCTTGGGATTTCACGGACGACCGATCGCCGCGCACAGTATCGCGGGGTGGACGTCCCCCGCCAGACTGTTGTGGGCGAGATTCTGACCGGGCCGGGGGAACGGTGCGTTCCGGCCGTTGCGGTTTGATCCGACGGGGACGTCGATCATTTTCGGCACGGTCGAGGGGTGACGCGGTATCGTGCGACGCGTCTTCCACACTCCCATCGGAGGCGAAACCGGTCGAATCCACCGGGCGATCGAATTCCAACACACCATCGGCAAGAGCGTCGGTGACTTCGGGTGGGGGGGGGTCAACAATCGCTGTTTTTGCGGGCCGAGGGGGATCGGGTTCGAGGATGTAGTCCTCAACCGGTTCCAATTCCCGCGGCGGGGGGACGTACCGGAGTCGTGGTGAAGGTGGCTCCAACGTCATCCAGGTTCGTTCGGGGACGCAGGAACACGGGACGGCGACCACCTGCCCGGCGGTCCGCAACACGCGACCGCACTTGGGGCAGCGCCACGTTCTGCGAACAT
>JAPLOC010000684.1 GCA_026692825.1 Planctomycetota bacterium
GATCTCCGAATACTAAATGCCGCGTCCGCACCAACCGCCTGCAAGGCCGCCAGCAACCGACCGCCGCCGCCGAATCCGCCAGCAGGCTGCAACCCGGATGGAAATTCGAAGAAATTGAAATCGAGATGTGCGGAAAGTCGGGTATAACTACGAGACGATCTCGCCCATTCCCGCTGACAAGCAATTGTGGGATCGTGTCAATAATCAATTGGTCTTCAGCCGAAATGGCGTCACCTGGCAGCGGGTTGTAAAGAATGGCGTCATCTCGCCGAGAGAGTTGAAAGACGATCGCGATTGGAAAAGGGAGGCGGAGCAGGCCACGTTCCTTCCTTACGGAACCACGGATGACGCCTGGGATTGGGGACAGGTCTATCCCCATCACCCGCCGCTCGTCGTCGGTGATGAAATTCGCTTCTACTACGGCGGAACGCGGAATCGACATTGGTTGAACTATCATCCCGAACCAATCAACAGCGGAGTCGGCCTGGCAACCTTGCGCCTCGACGGCTTTGTTTCGGTGAACGCCGGAACTGATGCCGGCACGCTGACAACCAAACCGCTGGTGTTCTTTGGCGACACGTTGGAGATCAATGCCAACGCCGAGGGCGGTTCTCTCACTGTTGAAGCGCTCGATACGGACGGCAAAGTCATCGAAGGCTTCGGTGCCGCCGAATGTACGCCGATCATCACCGACAGCGTCCGGCATGTGATGAAATGGAAGGACAACGCGGACTGTCACCTGCTGCAAGCGCGACCGATCAAGCTGCGATTTCATTTGAAGAACACGAAGCTGTACGCCTTCGAGCCGCGGATTCTCCACAATCACTATTTGCAGTCGTATGATTAGAACTCGTTGATTGCCGATCCTGAGCAAGGAAAATCCACCCATGTCTGCCACACGGCGAGACTTTCTTCAGGCTGCGGCCGCGGGAATTATGGCGGTCGGCGGCCCCGCGGTGCGGCGAAGCGCGGCCGCTCAAGTCGCGGCGGACTCCGCCGAAATCCGCACGTCGAATCATTTGGATGCCGACTTGCACCTGTTCCTCAATCGCGACGAGCTGGCGGTCGTCGACGATGTCGCGCTGGAGATCAACCGCCCCAAAAAGCATCCGCAGCCGGTGCTCGTCGCCGATCGACCGTGGGAAGGGGAACGGGCGCAGGCGTGGGGGAGCGTGATCGTCGAACCGGACGGCCTCTTGCGGATGTGGTACTTTGCGTTCAACACGGAACGCAAGCCGGACGAACTGGACCGGGGCGGCTACGCCTATGCCGAGAGCCGCGACGGAATTCACTGGGAGAAGCCGGACCTCGGCGTCGTCGAGTTCCGCGGCAGCAAGCGGAACAACCTCTTTTATACGTGCGCGCCGGACGGCAAGAACCTCGTCGATGAAGAACTTGCCCGTCGCAACGTCGGCCTGCCGGCGATCAGCGAGGACGGAAAAGTCCTCGGCGTCGTCAACAATCTCGATGGCCTCACGGTGGTTCGCGACGACGATGATCCCGATCCCATGCGACGATATAAGCTCATTGCCAACATGCAGGACCATCGCATGTGGGCATATGCCTACCCGGACAAGTATCCCCAAGTGACCAAAGTGGCTGAACAAGAGGCACGCACGATCATCGGGCAGTATCTCGACACCAGTCCCGATGGCATTCACTGGACACGCCAGCCGCGGCGCATTTCTCACGGCGCCGGCGGAGATTACATGATGGTGCTGCACGATCACCGCAACCGCCGCTGGTGGCTCAACGAGCGCAGCGCCCAAGGGACCGGCGGCCGCAACGCCGCCCTGCGCGTCGGCGCCGACTGGACCGACTGGTCGGAACCCGAGATCATCTTCGACAACGGACCGGAGAGCGAGTTCGGAAAGCGCTTCGAGTGGCACGGCGGAATGACCCCCTTCAACTATGGAAACGTGAACCTCGGCTTGCTCGAAAAGTGGCCGAACGTCGGCTTCGGCGCGACCTGTGAACTGATCTGGCAGCCGGAAGGGGGTCAATGGAAACGCGTGGCGCCGGGCGTGCCATTCCTCGATGTCGGTCCCGAAGGAGCTTTCGACCGTCTGCTGGCGTACCCGACGCACAACGCTCCGATTCGCATCGGCGACACGCTGCACATTTACTACACCGGCGGAGGTGTGAAGACGAATCCAAAACAGGGAATTCCCATGTCGATCGGCCTGGCGACCGTGCGACTCGACCGCTGCGCGGGCCTGGGGAACTGGCGTTCGCGACGCATGGGTATGGTCGTGACCAAGCCGGTCTCGGCGACACACCCGCATCTCGACGTGAACGTCGAACTGCTGGAGGCGACGCCGCTACAGGTCGCCGTGGTCGATGCCGAAGGGACCCCCTTGCCGGGCTTCGGGTTCGACGAATGCCAGATGAACTACGATCCGCGGCAGGTCTACACCCGCGTGCGCTGGAAGCAGAACGGCGAAGTGAAGACGGCGAAAGCGCGCGGCGAGATTATCCTGTCCGCAGGGTCGCTCGGCTCGACGCAACTGCTGCTGCTCTCCGGTGTCGGTCCCGCCGCGCAGCTCAGGCAATTCGATATTCCCGTGGTGCTGGACAAGCCGGGCGTCGGCGAGAACCTGCAGGACCATCTGCAGATCCGCATGATTCATAAAGTGTCAGGCGTGAAGACGCTGAACGAGACCTACCATTCGCTGGTCGGCCGCGCGATGATGGGGCTCGATTATGCGTTGCGCCGCCGTGGCCCGCTCACCATGGCGCCGTCGCAGCTTGGCCTGTTCACGCGCTCCGACCCTTCGCGCGACCGCGCCAACATCCAGTTTCATGTGCAGCCGCTGTCGCTCGATAAATTCGGCGATCCGCTGCACAGGTTCCCGGCCTTCACGACCAGCGTGTGCAACCTGCAGCCCGCAAGCCGCGGCCATGTGCGGCTGCGCTCGACCGATCAGGCGTCGGCACCAATCATCAAGCCGAATTATCTGGCGGCGGATGAGGACAGGAAGGTCGCGGCGGATTCGTTGCGCGTGGCGCGCAACATCGTGTCGAAGCCCGCGCTGGCGCCGTTTCACCCGGAAGAATATCTGCCGGGTCAGGAAGCCGCGCCGGACAATGACGATGTCAAACTGGCGAAAGCTGCGGGCGATATCGGCACGACGATTTTTCACCCCGTGGGCACCGCGAAGATGGGCCTGCCGAGCGACCCAACCGCGGTGGTGGACGAGCGGCTGCGCGTCATCGGGCTTGAGGGCCTGCGCGTGATCGACGCCTCGGTGATGCCGACGATTACGTCCGGCAATACCAATTCACCGACGATCATGATTGCCGAGAAGGGCGCGGCGATGATCCGCGAGGACGCGAAGGTGAGGTGAGCACTTCTTACCTCTCC
>JAPLOC010000685.1 GCA_026692825.1 Planctomycetota bacterium
TGACGGATTCAATCCCCAAGTGAACCCGGGCAACGCCGACCCGGCGAAACCGTTGCAGATCATCGATCTGCGCTCTGTCAGCGTCTTGAAGGTGACCTGGTGGCAAAGTGGTGCCGACACGCTGGTCGATCTGGACAGCCGATTCGGCAAAGTGCTGCGACTGGTCGGAGTGACCGCATCGCAGATCACCCTGAGCAACTTTCTGACGGTGGGACAGGATAAGCAGGCGGTGATCAAAAGTTATCTCGCCGACTGGACCGACCAGACACAAGTCGAAGCGAGCGTCGTTCCACCGTCGGACCGGATGACGCACGAAGGGAACTCGGTGATCTACCTGAGTTCGCCGATCGTCACCAATCTGCGAAACAAGGCGATACGCGCGGCGTCGAGCGAGGTGCTGCTGGTGCGGCTCGACACGGCCGGCCCGCAGATTCAGCTTGTGAACGGGTTCAATCCGTCGAATCCGATGCACAAGATTGATGTCACGGGGTTTGAGGTTCGGCAACTGTCGGACGTGGGGTTTGAACAGCTTGGCATCGACACGAAGGTCAACTTTCCGAATGGCCAGTCGCTGATTCTGCGTGACGTTCTGGCGCAGGATTTAAGCGACGCGAGTTTCAGCGGCTGGGCCGCGCCTGACGCGTTTCAGGTGGTGATACCGAACAGCAGACTGAGCAATCCGGTCGTCCGGGGGTTTGATCCCTCCGATCGGACATTCCGACTGGACCTGTCGGGATTCATGAAGCTGGCGGACTTTTCGGAATTGACGCTGACGGCGGTGGGAAATGACACGCAAATCGCGTTTCGGAACACGTCGAAGTTGGTGACGTTGTCGGGAGTGTCACCGAGCCAGATCACACCAGCGAGCATCATCGGTCCGGATTCGACCACATCGACAACGACCGGGGGGGCCGGCGTGGTGAGTGGGACGTCGTCATACTCGACGTTGTTCGGGGGGGCGGGGAGTGATCAACTGATCGCCATGCCGGTTGCCGATTCTCTAGGATCCGGCAACAAAGACGCATCGAACTATTTGGTGACACATACAACCACAGCCTCCGGATCACCTAATCACGCCACGCAAGATTCGAATGCCGTCGCAGGCGTACTTTCCGGAATAGGCGATCGAGCGGCCGTGACGATGAAGGGCATTGCGGAGCTGGGGAAGACTCACGACTCCGCACGGACTTTCACCGATGTAATCGTCAATGGCGCAGAGGAGATGTTGCGCACTCATATCGATTTATTGAACATCCCGGACAAATATGCGGCACAAGTGCGATTGGCAAAGAACATTCTCAAAGGAAGTTCGGTGGCGCTAAAGTACTTCGGCATGGCCACAGACATTGTCGAGCGGTACGAATCGATGAAAGCGGAACTTGTACGACTAGGTAGATCTGAACAGACTGCTGACGAGGTTGCTGCGCTCGATGCGCTGGGAAGGCTTACCGTCAAGGGGTACGTCACTGGCGATTTTGTGGCTTTGGGTGCCGAGAGTGGCGGTGAGTTGGGCTTATCGATCGGAGCGTGGTTTTCCGAAATTCCCCTTGTGCCGGTTGTCACCACGGCGGGCGGAACCATTTTGGGGGCTGCGGTCGGTGCCATGGCCGTCGATGCCACAATGCAAGTGATTGACCATTCACAAATTTCCGAATGGTACCATCAGCAGATGCTCCAACTCGCCGAGCGACGGGATGGGATTACCAGCGGGGGTCAGGGAGTGACGGCTTTTGCTGAGTACGAATCCCGGGATCAGCTTTCTGACACAGAGCAAAGTGTATTCGACAAGATCCCCGTTGGCGGGTCGGGTCGCGCTGGCAATTCAATAATCGCGAAGACGAGATTTGGCGGAGAAACGTATGCCGAACGGTGGGACCCGGGTGCGCTGCCGCCGACATTTGGCGAAGGGGCCGACCCGGCGACGTTGCCCCCGCCCTCAACGTCCGATCTCGACACGGAGAACGGCGCGAACTTCACCTATGCCAACGGGCAGTTTTACAAGTGGGATGGCGCGCAATTCACACGCGTGGTTGGCGGTGTCTTGAACGATCCGGATTTCACCCAGGACAATGTCCGTTACGTCGAGGACGCAGGGGAGGTCGTGACGTCGGCTGCGATCCAAGGGGTGTTCGCCATCGGCGATGTGATTGAATCGTCGGTGAAACAGTGGACCGCGAGCCTGACATCGACTTCCGAACACAACGGCGTCGCCAATGCCGCTTCCTCCGCCGCCGGCACCTTCATCGCGCAATTCGCCCTCACGGGAGACTTCGACGCGGCCATCAAACAGGCGTCCAGTTCCGCAATTCGCAGCGCGGGCAACGAATTGATGGGGATCGTCAAGGAAAACATCCGCACCACAATCCTTGGACTTCCGGCAACGCAGGCCGTACCACGTGACGTGGCGGCGGGGCTGAGTGATCGTCTTTTCAGCGCCTTCGAAGGGCAATTCGTGACGACTCTCGGATTCTCCATCGGCCAGCAGTTGCTCACTCATGGGTTTGACGACAGTTTCGCCAGCCAGATCGCGGTGAATACCGCGATCGGACTGGCGGTGGACACCACCATTACGTACGTGGCGGAATCGATTTCGTTTCCAGTGGCCTCCAATCTTGCGGGGTTCACCGTGGTGAATCCTGTACTGGCCGCCGTCACCATTATTGTCACCGAACTGTTGCAGCGCGCGTTCCCCA
>JAPLOC010000686.1 GCA_026692825.1 Planctomycetota bacterium
CGACTTCCACGGGCGGAGTGCTGTTGGCCGCCCAACGTATCGCGTTCGCCAGCAACACTCGCTGATAGGGATACGCATAGCTGTAGTACGCGTGATCGAGCCCTGCGGCGAAGTAGACGACTCGGCCCTTACCGAATTGTCGGGTTACGATGGCTGGAGTGGGGGCGGCATCCGGAGTGGTGTGCGGAGCCGCTTGAGCCGCGAGCGATGTGCCCTCGCTTATCCGAGTGCTCAACAGCGGGCCTTTGAAGGTCACGGAGTCGCGACCGACCAGCTCGCGCAGCTTGTCGCTGGAGAGCACGCTGTCGGTTGGCACTCGTAGTGCGAAGACGTTTTTTCTCTTCAACCAGTAGTCGTCATCGAGGTTCCTTGCGAAGTTGATGTCGAGATCAGAGCCTGTGGCCGTAGCGGGCTGCGCGGCTCCGTCTGCCTTTCCGGGCTTGTTCTCAGGTTTCGTCGGGCCGCTGTGATGAACGCCGAGTACATCGGCCAGCGCGAAATCGGGACGCGAGTCGCCAAACTCGTCGCAAAGCGACGTATCGAGCGAAGCGACCAACCCGCCGCCGTTCTTCACGAACTCACGAATGGCGGCGGCTTGTGCGTCGCTTAAGCTCGCCGCGTTCGGCAGGATCAACACCTTCTGGCCCGCGAGATCGGCGGCATTCAGGTTCCAGTCGCAAGTCACCGTCACCGGCAGATGCTCTTCCAGAATGGCTCGATAAGTGCCAAAGACATGTGCCAGATAACGATCTTCGACTTGCCCCGAACTGCGACCGTAAAAAGTGCGGGTGTTGTCGCTGAGCAACATCGCACCCCACGGCTCAGGGCGTTTGTGAGTCAGCCAGGGCTTGCGTCGTTGGACTTCGGCCAGCGCGTCATAGGCCCCCTTCTGCATGTGCTCGGGTTGAATGACCGCGAGGCTTGGGCTGGCTCCGTGAGTCGCCGCCAACAGCACGCGACGCAGCACTTCATGCGCGGGGAAACTGTCCTTGCCATACGGATTGCCGTGCGACATCAGGTACGGCTCGCTGAAGGCGACCCGGTGATTCGTGCAGGCCCAGATGTAAGCGTTGGCCAGCGCCGGGACGATCGTTGCGCCGCGGTTGGTTTCATCGAGCCAGAATTCCTGATCGGGAGCGTCCAGCAACAGATTCATTCGCGCCGGCATGTTGCGCGGCAGGTCGCGGTAATGACCGAAGCGACCGGCGTTCGTCGTCCAGGTCACCAGCGCGACATCGGGCTTGATCCCCTTGAGCCGCGTTTGCATCCGACGAATGACGTCTTCCATGCGTCGATCGGCCCAATGCTGATAACGTCGAAATGCGGCATCGTTGAGATCGACGTTGGGAATCTCGCCGCCGGTGTCGCGACGAAAGTTCTCGCGGCAATGCTGGCAGTAGCAGACGCCGGCGTAATGCAGTCCATCAAAGCTGAACGCATCGACTTGATACTTCTCAACGATCTCCGCGAGCACCTCGATGAAGAAGTCGCCATACGGGCCGAGCAGGCACAACATGCCTCCATACGGATGCTGCTTCAGGTCGACTTGCGGGACGTCGGTCGTGTTGGTCGGAACTCGCCGCCAGTCGTGATGCTCGTCGTAGACCTCGCTTTGCAGCGTCGGCTGATGAACGCCCAAGATCCGCAGCCCGAGCCGTCGGTATTCGGCGACCTCTTTATCAACCGAGTCCGCCGCAACATGCGGACTGCGCCGCTTCA
>JAPLOC010000687.1:0-3602 GCA_026692825.1 Planctomycetota bacterium
CGACGATGGACGCCCGCTGAAAGATGCCGACGAGATGTCGCTGGCGAAAACCGCCTGCAACTTCCGGGAGTGGTTCGATCGGCTCGAGTTGCCGAGTCCGCAAAAACGAGCCGACTGCCTGGCTTGCATCCGCGAGCATTTCTTCGCCGTGGAGCAGACGATCGACGCCCGCGACCGGGTGTTGAACACCATGAAGCGCGGCGACGAGTTGCCTTCTGGCGTCTTGCAGATGGTGAAGGTGTACGTCGCGTCGAAGCGGGTGATTTCGGTCGGTGACAAGATGGCCGGTCGTCACGGGAACAAGGGGGTGATCTCCAAGGTTCTCCCGATCGAAGACATGCCGTTCCTGGCGGATGGAACACCGGTCGACATCATTCTGAATCCGCTGGGCGTTCCGAGCCGTATGAACGTCGGTCAGATTCTCGAGACCCACCTCGGGTGGGCGATGACGAACCTGGGATACCGGGCGGTCTGTCCGGTGTTTGACGGTGCGACAGAAGAAGTGATTGCCGAGCAGCTTGCCGAGGCGGGATTGCCTGAAGATGGCAAGACGCGTCTGTTCGATGGCCGAACGGGGGAAGTCTTCGAGCAGAAGGTGACCGTCGGCACGATTTACATGTTGAAGTTGCACCACTTGGTGGACGACAAGGTTCACGCCCGTGCGACGGGACCGTACTCGCTGATCACGCAACAGCCGTTGGGCGGCAAGGCGCGATTTGGCGGTCAACGGTTTGGTGAGATGGAAGTGTGGGCGCTGGAAGGTCAAGAGCGACGATGTGGAAGGCCGTACGAAGATTTACGAGTCGATGGTCAAGGGGGAAAACACCCTTGAAGCCGGAACCCCCGCGAGTTTTGATGTGTTGAACAACGAAATTCGCGGTCTGGCGTTGAACCTGCAGCTTGAGAAGAAGCAGAACTGACCCGCCGGGCGTTCGACTGAGGACGCCTGGGCGTCCCTAGTGGCCGCCCCCGGGCCCGCCGGTTCCCCGGCTTCCCGGATTCATTCCTGTTCCACGAGGAGTGGTCTACGTGAGTACCGCCGCCGAAAACGCCTACGATCGCGTCAACGACTACGGAGCGATCAAGATTGGGCTCGCCAGCCCGCACGACATCCGCAGTTGGTCGTTTGGCGAGGTCAAGAAGCCTGAAACGATCAATTACCGCACCTATCGTCCGGAGCGTGACGGGCTGTTCTGCGAACGTATTTTTGGTCCTGAAAAGGACTGGGAATGCGCCTGCGGCAAATACCGCGGGATGAAGTATAAGGGGATGATCTGCGACCGCTGCGGTGTGAAAGTCACCCACAGCCGGGTCCGCCGCAAGCGGATGGGGCACATTGAACTCGCCGCCCCCGTCGTCCACATCTGGTTCTTCAAGACGCTCCCCAGTCGGTTGGGCGCGCTGCTGAACATGAAGTCGTCGAGCCTCGAAAAGGTCGTCTACTTCCAGGATTACGTTGTGGTCGACCCGGGGGATACCCCGCTCAAAGCCAACCAGCTTTTGACCGAAGACGAAGCCCGCGAAGCGAAGCGAAAGTTTGGCGAAGGCTCCTTCGAAATCGAAATGGGTGCCGAGGCGGTCAAGAAACTGCTCGCCCGGCTGGAGCTGCGCGGTCTTTCCGACAAACTGCGTGAGGATCTGAAGAGTACCAGCAGCCAGCAGAAGCAGAAGGAGCTGATCAAGCGGCTGAAAATCGTCGAAGCGCTCCGGGACAGCGATAACCGTCCTGAGTGGATGGTCCTCGACGTCATTCCGGTCATTCCTCCCGATCTGCGCCCGTTGGTGCTGCTCGATTCGGGCAACTTCGCGACCAGCGATCTCAACGATCTCTACCGGCGTATCATCAACCGGAACAATCGGCTCAAGAAGCTGGTTGATTTGAACGCTCCCGAAGTGATCATCCGCAACGAAAAGCGGATGCTGCAGCAGTCGGTCGACGCCTTGTTCGACAACAACCGCTGCAAACGGCCGGTACTCGGTTCGTCGAACCGTCCGCTCAAGTCGCTTACCGACATGATCAAGGGCAAGCAGGGTCGGTTCCGCGAAAACCTGCTGGGTAAACGCGTCGACTACTCCGCCCGAAGCGTGATCGTCGTCGGTCCCGAGCTGAAGCTGCACCAGTGCGGTCTCCCCAAGAAGATCGCGCTGGAACTGTATCAGCCCTTCATCATCCGCCAGCTCAAAGATCGCGGCTTCGCCGACACGATCAAGAGCGCCAAGCGCATGCTGGAGCGGAAAGAAGACGAGGTCTGGGACATTCTGGAGCAGGTGATCCGGAACCACCCGGTGCTGCTGAATCGTGCCCCGACATTGCACCGTATGGGAATTCAGGCGTTCGAACCGACACTGGTCGAAGGGAACGCGATTCGAATTCACCCGCTGGTGTGTAAAGGGTTCAACGCCGACTTCGACGGTGACCAGATGGCGGTCCACCTGCCGTTGTCGATTGAAGCCCAGGTCGAAGCGCACACGCTGATGTTGTCAACGAACAACATCTTCAGCCCGGCCAACGGTGCCCCGATTATCAGCCCGTCGCAAGACATCGTTATGGGTTGCTACTACGTGACCCTGTCGCGTCCGGGTCGGTTGGGAGAGGGGTTGAAATTCGCCTCCCCCGCCGAAGTTCACTTGGCGTACTCGCAGGGGAAAGTGCATACGCACGCCCGAATTTACGTTCGGCTCCCCCGTGAGAAGCGGGTCAAGGGCGACGGAGCCGACCAGCACCGTCCGGGCAAGTTGCTCTATACGAACGTGGGTCGGGTGATCTTCAACGACATCCTGAACCCCTCGATGTCGTTCTACAACTTGACGATGCGAAACAAGGATCTGGCGAACGTCATTTCCGACTCGTACCTCGAACTCGGTCGGCGTGAAACAATCGCGCTGCTCGACCGAATGAAAGAGATCGGGTTCCAGTTCTCGACTCGCAGCGGTCTGTCGTTCGGTGCCAGCGATCTGAAGACACCTCCCAACAAGGAAAAGGTGATCTCGGCCGCCGAACAGTCGGTGTTGCAGAAGCAGCGTTTGTTCGAACGCGGCATTATCACCGACCGCGAACGGTACTACCAGGTTCTCGAAACCTGGACGCACGTTCGTGAACAGATCACGGTCGCCATGATGCAGGAACTCGAACACGACAATCGTGACGAGGGTGCCTACGTCAACCCGGTGTTCTTGATGGCGAACTCGGGTGCCCGCGGTGGTGTGGAACAGATTCGCCAGCTCGCGGGTATGCGTGGTTTGATGGCTAAGCCAAACGGCGAAATCATCGAAACGCCCATTAAGGCGAACTTCCGCGAAGGGCTGTCGGTGCTGAAGTACTTCAGCTCGACGCACGGTGCCCGTAAGGGGTTGGCCGACACGGCCCTTAAGACGGCCGACTCGGGTTACCTCACCCGTAAGCTGGCCGACGTGGCCCAGAATATGGTGGTCACCCAGTACGACTGCGGTACGACGCAGGGGATCACCCGCGGCGTTGTGTATCGCGGCGAAAAAGTGGAAGTGAGCCTGTCGGACGCCATTCGCGGACGTGTCAGCCGAACGAACATCGTGAACCCGATCACCGACGAAGTGATCGTCCGCGATGGCGAGCTGATCACCGT
>JAPLOC010000687.1:3628-7535 GCA_026692825.1 Planctomycetota bacterium
CGCCCGCCGGATTGAAAAACTGGGTCTCGAAAAGATCCAGGTGCGCAGCCCCATGACATGCGAGTCACGGCTCGGCATGTGCCGGCTCTGTTACGGAATGGATCTGTCGACCGGGTCGCTGGTGGAAGAGGGGATGGCGGTCGGAATTATCGCCGCCCAGAGTATCGGCGAACCGGGAACGCAGCTCACGATGCGTACGTTCCACGGGGGTGGTACCGCCTTCCGCGACGTGGAAGAAAACGAGATCAAGACCAAGCGCGCCGGCCGCGTGAAACTCGCCCGGATTCGCAGCGTCGAGAACTCGAACGGCCAGAACGTGGTACTCGCCCGGAACGGCGAAGTGATTATCATCGACGCCAAGGAACGGGAACTCGAACGCTACACGATTCCCAACGGTGCCGTGCTGCTGGTCGCCGAGAATGACGAAATCAAGATCGGCCAGGTCATCTGTCAGTGGGATCCGCTGTCGGTCCCGATTCTGGCGGAAGTCGGCGGTAAGGTCCGGTACGAGGACTTCGAAGAAGGGGTCTCGATCCGTTCGGAAGTCGATGCCAGCGGCACGAGCCGAATTCAGATCATCGAGCACAAGGGGGATCTGCATCCCCAGATTATGCTCGAACGGGACGGCAAGGTTCTGGACTTCTACTTCCTGCCTGAAAAGGCGATTGTCGAAGTCGCGAACGGCGCGACGATTATGGCCGGTACGGTCATCGCGAAGACGCCCCGCGAACTCGGCGGTACGCAGGACATCACCAGCGGTCTGCCTCGCGTTACTGAACTGTTCGAAGCCCGCAAACCGAAAGACCCGGCGATCATTTCGGAAATCGACGGCGAAGTCGATCTGTTGGCCGAGAAGAAGCGTGGCAAACGCGTGATTCGCGTTCTGTCCCCCGATGGCAAGACCGAGAAGGAATACGTCATTCCTCACGGGAAGCACTTGCGGGTCCACGCCAAGGACATCGTCCGGTGTGGCGACGCGCTGGTCGACGGACCGCTGGTGCCGCACGACATTCTGAAGGTCAGCGGCGAAGAAGCCGTTCAGCAGTACCTGCTGCGTGAAATTCAAAACGTGTACCGGTCGCAGCGGGTGGAAATCGACGACAAGCATATCGAGATCATCATTTCGCAAATGTTGCGGAAGGTGCGGGTCGACAACGTCGGCGATACCAAGTTGCTGCCCGGGATTGTGGTCGATCGACTCGAGCTGCGGAAGACGAACGAAGCGCTGCTGGGCTGCGTGAAGATCGTCGAGACCGGCGAGTCGGAATTCATCAAGGGAGACGTGGTTCCGAAGCAGGACTTCGACGACACGAATGCCGAGATTGAAGCGGCCGGCGGAGCCCCCGCGAAGGGGACCAAGCCCAAGCCCGCGACCGCCAGCCCGCAGTTGCTGGGGATCACGAAGGCGGCCGTCCAGAGCGAAAGCTTCATCTCGGCGGCCAGCTTCCAGGAGACGACCAAGGTTCTGACCGAGGCGGCCCTGGCGAGCAAGATCGACAACCTGGTCGGACTCAAGGAGAACGTTATCCTGGGTCACTTGATCCCGGCAGGAACCGGCTTCAAGCATCACCAGGAGTCGGAAGTTCGCATCCGTCCTGCGGCGCTCGCCGAGATTCAGGCCGAGAAGCGAAAGATCCTGACCGACCGCCAGGTGAAATTGCAGGAACCCTCAGCCGTCCGCGCCGACGGAGAAGTCCCGATGCGGCGATCGCCGCTGGATGTGACGCCGGACGACGAATAGCCGACTTGCTGACGGCCAGCGGCCGTTGGTGATTAGCGGTGAGCGTGTCAATTGGGCACCCCATGGTTCATGGGGTGCCTTTTTGTTTTTTAACTGCCCGCTTGCTGATTCAACGGGAGTCGGCCGTGCGAGCGTCCTCGGGCATGTCCGTTGGAGTCCGGGTGATCCGAACCCCGACGCTGGCCGTTATCTATTTGGTGAATGACGAGAGTTCAGGATCGAATTTCGATGAAACGGCGTCGAGTTGTTCACAAGAAGCCCGTAACGACCGCTGGAAATGGCGGTTGTCTCGACTTCTCCGGTGTTATGGTCGCCGAGGTGGCCGACGCTGCGAAAAAGTCGGCGGACGCGTTGAAGTTTGTCGCCGAATCCAGTGGCGTTTGCGTCGGAGACACGATCGCGTTTTCTCGCAGTGATTTGGATCGTGTCGAACAAATCTATCGAAATCTGGCAGGCCGGCAGAACGGATTTGTGGTCATTTCGAAGCTCGACTTCGAATACCAGATGGGGTTGTTTCTGGGAGAAGTGATTCGCACCACCCTGGGGGGTGAATGGAGCCTTTACCAAGGACGATTCCACTGTTC
This sequence comes from Planctomycetota bacterium, assembly GCA_026692825.1. Lineage (GTDB taxonomy): Bacteria > Planctomycetota > Planctomycetia > Planctomycetales > Planctomycetaceae > UBA10511. Next base: position 5,954 of record JAPLOC010000687.1, read on the forward strand.
GAAGCCAGTCGTCGTCAGGCTATCGTCGGGAAACTTTGTTGATCCGTTTGACTTCTGTGCCGAACTGTCGGGTAAGTCAGTCGCCGGCTTTTTGGCCTCCACGACCTTGAGCCAGTTTGTGGAGGGGGTCGACAAGTTGTCATTTCCGGCGTAGTGCGACAGTCCATGGACGCGGACTCTCTGTTCGCCACTCCATCTCGGGCAGCCGGTCATACGAAACTAACACCAGCGGTGGTCATTGTATCGGAAGTTCAAATTTGCGAGGACGCCAGAGAGAGTTAGCATAGAAATAGCCAGTCGGCATTGAGGACTCACAATCAAAAGCCACGTGCATTTCCATTGAATGCACGTGGCGGTTGGGTCATGTCGAAAGTCTTGATTGTTGGTTGACCGAGTCGCGCTGTGCCGTCACGTCACACCAAGTGCTGGAGCAACATCGCGCGTCCATTCGTCAGATGCTTGTCTGCTCGGATCATCGAATTCCCAAAACACCACGGGCGAAACTTCGATTCGGCTGCGTCCTTGTCCGACACCACGAAGCGACCGCGCGTTTAGTCCAACGCTCACAGACTTGTCGTCACCCGCCACACTAACACTTGAACCTGCGTCGCCGAATCGCGACACCTCATTCAGGTGAATGTCGGCGTAGTTCATACGATCAGGTGCGTCATACCGACGGCCTTGATTGTCGGAACGACGGGCATCGAACGGACCTACGGGACCAATCTCTGCGGCAAAGTTCGCTTGCTGTTGAACTTCCCTCGCAGCAGCATACTCAGGCCCTCTGCCGTTGATGAAGTCCTGCCGGATAGTGCGAATCTTTGCGTTGTATTGGTCAAGAAGAGTCTGAAAACTCCCGCCTCCCAACAAGCCGGTCCGAAGCTCGTCTTGGCACGTTTGTACTCGCGGACGGAGACGGTTAACCCAATCAACGACTGGTGGGGGTGGATTTTGCAGGGGCATTGCTCTTCTCCTTGACTTGACGTGGTTATGTGTGAACGCTGGAAAACTCCGCCGCAGAGGCAGTCTGGGGAGAATACACAAGAGGGGGGGGCGTCAAGTGGTCCCCTGACGAGTCGTTGCGCATGCCGTGCCGCAATCTCAGCCGGCCATACAGGAGGGACTGCACTATGGGATCCAGTCCACGTTTGGGTTGACGGTGTTGATTGAGTTCCAAATTGCAGCCGTGACCAGAATAAATGTGTCGGGATTCGAAGGAGTTCTCCGTTAAGACATACGCTTAACCGATTGCAGATGGGCTCTCGTGGATGGGCAAGAATGATGCCGTGCCGGACAGCCTCGGAAAACCATCGTCGCGACAATGTGGCGGACGGCGTTCCTACGACGCCGCAGTCTGGACGTCCGCAGGCAGAGTCGAGTGGAGACAGATTGAAACGCCGTATCGGTAACAACTGCTCGCACGACGCTGAAGCGCAGCGACGGACGACGCTTACCGACCCGACCGCCGCCTTCGGTGTCGGGCGCGACGTCGAAGGAGCGTCGTCGCGACATGAGGCCATCTCAGAGTCTTCGGGTTCCTCGACCCGGCGAGTCCCCTTTTCGCAATAAGGGTTGCTGTGGT
>JAPLOC010000688.1:0-1409 GCA_026692825.1 Planctomycetota bacterium
TCGGCGCGCTGCTTCAAGACTTGAAACAGAGCGGTCTGCTGGACGAGACCATTGTCGTGTTCGCCAGCGAATCCGGACGCACCCCCGGTTCCGAGCGGTCGACCGGCCGCGACCACCATCCTTACGGCTTTTCGGTCTGGATGGCGGGAGGCGGACTGAAGCGCGGTGTTGTTCACGGAGCGACCGACGAACTTGGTTTCCACGCGGTCGAAAATCGGCACTACGTCACCGACATTCACGCTACTGTGCTACGCCAGTTGGGACTCGACCACCGCAGAATGGAAGTCCCCGGCCGAAAGCGGCTCGACATCAAAATCGGCAAACCGATTGACGAGATCGTCGCGTAGTCGACTGTGCCGAGACGCAAACGAGACTCGAACTCGGTGGGACGGCTCGCCAGCCCGAGTCTTCCCCGTCATTGCGCAATGACTTGTCATTGATGCGCCTGAAGGAATTGTCGGATTCAGGCATCCGTGTCGTCCGACGTCAACGCACCGGAGTGGCGCGAGTCACTGTCGGGAGCTTCTTGATAGGCCGTTCGGGGGGGCGGCGCGCTTCGGGGGAAGTCATCCATACCCCCGAACCCATGAGAAAACAAAACAGGCAAAACAGAGCGTTCCAATAATGAACCGTCGACCCGGCGACGCTCAGTCCGACCAGACAGGTGATCCAGCCGGTGCGACAGTAGGCAATCTGCTTCGAGGGATAACGGGTGATGCCGATTTGAACCGCGACGATGATTAACGCGCCGGCGAGCGCCGCCATTGATGGGATTCCATACCGGACGGCGGTCGCCAGCCAGAAGTTGTCCATGCTCCCGCTCACCATCCAGGAAGGACGTTCCCAATCCCCCAGCCCGATCCCCAAAATCGGGCTCTTCATCGACGCGGCACTACCGAATTCCCAAATCCGAATCCGGTTGTATCCGGTCCCCGGGCTGAACGTAAAATACGTGAGGAACACCTTCACCGGGCTACGGTTGGAACTGAGGCTGATGATCGACCAGATCACCGCCATGATCCCCCCCAGAATGCTCCACCGCCTGGCGATCGAGGCGGTCGCCAGATCATAGCCCGCGAGCGCGATCTGGAAGCCCAGCGCGGAAAACGCACCGGCGGAGAGCGAAAAGAAGCAGGCGAACACGGTGATCCCCGCCCGAAGCCAGGGGATCTTTTTCACCTTGTCGGCTGGCCGGACGTAGAACGCCAGTCCAAACGAAGAGGCACAAAAGATGCCGTACAGAATCGGGTGATCGAACGACGCATACGCGCGATGCAGCCCCATGCGGGGTTCAATGAAGGGCAGGGGGGGGCCACGCAAGATCCCGCGGGAAATCTCGCGGACAAAGTGCTGGCCAGTCACCGCTTCCACAAACGCGATGCCCGACATCACGGTCACCACTTTGACCA
>JAPLOC010000688.1:1448-3564 GCA_026692825.1 Planctomycetota bacterium
AGCAACGGGCGACCAGATAGGCCCCCAGCGCCTCGATGAAGTAAATGCCCCCCGACTCCATTCCCTGGCCGAACCCGGCGTATTTCACGAGCGCCAAAACGACCCAGGCCGAGTGGAAGATCATCAAGTAGTCGGCGATATGGATCTTGCCGAATTTGCCCGTGAACAACCCGGACATGCAGGGCAAAATGTTCCACATCAATACGGCGCGATACGCGGAGATACGCAGACCACCGGCGTTGATCGACGCCTCGGGGGGGGTCGCCAGAGCGAGGATGAACAGCGTGACAGGCCAAGCCAGCACTCGCGGATCTCCGCGTTTACGTGTCGCCGCTCCCATAGCGACCCGTCCTCACCTGGAACCCGAGGAAGTTTCGGGCGATTCGCGCGCAGTGATCTCCCGGTCGGGCAACATTCGCGCCCTTTCCGAATCTCGCAATCGTTTGCGGAACACGCGGGTGAATGTCCCCCAGACCGACTGCGCTTTTTCCTTGACCCCCAATCGCTTGAGCCAGTTGGAAAACAGCGTGATCCCTGGGAACCGCGGAGCCGACACTCCCGTCAGGCGCAAGGCGATCGACCGTCCCCAAACCGATGCCTGTGTCCGCAGCAGGTGCTTTTGCGACGCCTCAAGCACCCACGGTTCGCAGCGTTCGATTTCGAGGTATCCCGCCTCCCGGGCGGCCTGCAGCCACGCGCGGCCCCGTTCTGTCCGCACCAGGATCAGCGACCTCCCCGCTTCTTCCGGTCCGACCGGTCGGTACCAGGGATCTCCCACCGACAGGTCGGCATGTTCGCCCGTGTGATCGGCGCACACCTGGCAACGCCACTGCCGGTGCTTCTGCAAGATGTTCCCCCAGCCGTCGGCGTAGGAGATCGACCGAGTGACCCGCTCTCCTGTCTCAGGTGATTTCCAGCTCGCGGTGATCTCCCCAGGCCAACCCTCGCCCCGATAGCGAATGTCGTCGACCCGGGCGGGATCGTCGGCACCCAACTTGCGAACCAGTTCCACGGTTCCAGAGTTCGCGGGAGTGCCGGCACAGAAAATCGCGATCCGCAATCCAATGTTCCGTTCCAGACCGGGACGCAGTGACATCGCCCGCGTGGTCGAAGCGACATCGCACGGCTTCCCGATAAACACGCACGGACCGGGAGCCTGCTCGATCTGTCCCAGCTCTTCGCAGGGACTCGCCGGGGCGTATCGGGAACCGGCTCCTGCCAACAACGACGCCCGATCGCGACTGAGAACCGCGTGATTGAGTAACGGCGCGTCACGCCGGGCCTGTACGTGCAGTGCTCCGTATTGGCCCCCTTTCTCAACGCCATACAGCGCCAGGGCAGTCACTGCTCCACCACTGGATCCGCGATGCCGAATCTCGGCATCCGTGGAGTAACCTTCCCACACCTCCAGCACCGGTCCCCAGACCGGATCGAGTTCCGCGATTCCGCCGGTCGCGAGTTTGGGACGCTCGGGCCAGGCGGCTCCCGAACAAACCTGCGCAGTGGACGCCGCCTCCGGCGATTCCCCCGCCAGGCTTGGCCTGCGGCCGTGAGCCACTGTATCCACCATTTTCAACTGGTCGGGAGCCAGATACGCACACGCCCCGCAACCATGGCAGAGGTGATTGTCGACAATCTCGAGGATATTGGATCCCTGGGAATCCATGGTTAGCTTTCGACGGGGAGTGGTGCGTTGGGGGCGACTGGAGGTGGGGATGCGGGCTTGCGATACAATCGCCACGTCTGTTGTACCATCCACAGCAGGCAGAACAATGCAGCGCCCGCCGCCAGCCAGCGTCCCACGGGAAACCGCTCGCCAGCCACCAGCCACAGGCCAGCGAATCCGACACCTGCCAGGTACCAGCCACTCGTGCGCCACAAGGGTGAACTGTCGACTTGATGTCGCCGGTAAAGCAGCAGTATCGAACCGACCAGGGCGGCGAGTTCACCAGCGCTTCCCGCAGCGGCGATCGCTTCCATCCCCCCGCCCATTTTCAATGCGACGAGCGCGCCGGCGATTCCCAATAGTCTCAATACATTGGAAATCAGTGGATTCAGACTGTCGGCACGAGACATCGCCGCGATGCTGGGAAGCGTTCGCAACAGACGGATTCCC
>JAPLOC010000689.1 GCA_026692825.1 Planctomycetota bacterium
ATTCTCGACAAGAGCAACACGATCATGGCGGTGCTGGGCCACAACCCCGATCCCGCGAAGCGCGTGAACTTCGGTGTGCCTCAGGAACAGTGGATCGAAGGGACCTTCAGCGGCACCCACGGTTCCTACTGGGACAAGGACGGGAACCTCTACGTTCAAGACTGGAACGTCTCGGGACGCCTGATGAAGCTGGTCCGTGTTAAGTAGTCAGACACTTGGAAGGCCGCTGCCGAAGGGCCAATGGACGGGCGGTTATTTTGAACCCCCCACTTGAATTGTAGAAGGATGCCACGGCCTACTCTCCCCGCACGCCGGGAGAGTAGGCCGTACGAGTAGATACTTCACGGCTCCAAAAAGAATGTATAGCAAAGCGGACATCAAACGCCGCAATCGCAAAACAGACCCCTGCCACGACCGATGGCAGGTGAATCCGGTCGCCGCTCAATGAGCCAGCCACCACACTTCGCTGCGAGAACACGGACATGGAAACCACCCGCCGTTCGTTTATCCAGTCGGCGAGCGCCGCCGGTGCCGCTCTGTTCGCTGCGGGAACGTCACCTGCGGATGAGCCGGCTCCCCAGCCCCTGGCCCGAAGTGGGAATCCGGTCGAACACGATGCTCGGGCCCCTTTCGTCACCGAGTTGTTTCTCGACAACGAGATGCTCGACAGTACCCCCGGTGTGACGCGGAGGCTTCACCCGGCGAAGAAGCATCTGTTGAACCCCGTCGTCCGCTGCGAGCGCTGGTGCGACGGCAACTACATGGAACCCTACACCACCCTGTACGACGAAGAGGAAAAGCTCTTCAAGATGTGGGCCCGGGCGGGAAGTGATGTGAAGAACGGGTTTGTGGGTGGCAATGCCGCCTACATGCTGTACTTCACCTCAACCGACGGCATTCACTGGGATCGGCCCGATCTGGGTGTTCTCGAAGTCGACGGTCGGCGGGATCACAACATCGTGTTTGTCAGCGACCTCGTGACGAAATCACCCACTTCGCGTGCTTACGGTCCCGATACGTTCGTAATTCCCACCACCCCCATGACGCCACAGGGGAAGAAGGCGTTTTTCTGGAGCGTCAACAAACATCCCCGCCCCCGCGACGCCTCCGAGACGTATGTCGCGTCGGCGATTGTGCAGGACCACCGTCGCGGCGCGCACATTGTCACCTCACCAGATGGCATCCACTGGTCGTGCGCCGCCACCCCTTTTTGGCAGACTCCCCACGACGTTTCGTCGATGGGAGACGACTGTCTGATGCACCTCTATTTCGATTCCATGAAGGACAAGTGGGTACTTTACCGCCGAATCGTGCCCGAGTTCAGCGAACGGATGATCGCCAACGACAGCGACCGCAACCGCCCGGGAGTCGACCGCTACAACCGCGCCTATGCGTATGCCGACAGCGTTGATTTGAAGGAGTGGAAGAATCATCAATTCACGCTCGCCATGGACCCAGACGACCCGGCGGACACCGAGTTGTACCAGTTTGGCTGCCACCAATTCGGTCGGAACTACGTGGGGTACATGAGCATTTACTATTTGCGTCACCCGCAGCCGATCGACATTCATCTGGCAACCAGCCGGGGCCTCGGGACCGCTCGGTTACTACGACTTCATGGCAATGGCCTGCTCGCAACCGCGGCCGATCGTCGTCGACAACACGATCTACATCTTTTACGCGGCGCTCAACTTTCCGCACGACGCTGACATGGAGAAATCGGAGGATTACACGGGGGGAGTCGCCCTCGCGACACTGAAGCGCGACCGGTTCGCCTCGCTCGAGACAGGCGATCCCGATACGGGTGCCAACCGGGTGATCACCAAGCCATTCATCGTGCGGCATCCCCGACTCTATCTTAACGGTGCGACCTGGATGAGAGGGGGCATTCGCGTGGAAGTTCTGACCCGCGACTGGCAGCCGATCGCAGGGTATACCGAACGGGATGCCCGCGAAATCCAGGGGGACGCGCTCGATCATCCCTGCGTGTGGTCGAAGAACACCGACCTGAGCCAACTGCTGGGGCAGGAGATTCGGCTGAAGTTCTATCTGACGCGTGCGAGAATTCACGCGATCACACTGAGCCACGACCAGCGGCCGTTGAATGCCGTCGAACGCGAATATCGCGCCGACGCGCAGGGGGATTCGGCACCGAAGCTGAACTAAGCGGACTGGATCCGAAGCACGTCACTCCGATGACACTAGACACCCCCCACCCACTGCCATAGATTGGCGTGTCTGGATCCGTTCCCCACCAGCCGTTCCAGAGTCCCCCGAGCGATGCCTTCCGCCCCACTCCGTCGCCGACTCGCCCGCTGGCTCCCGGTCGGCATTTTGCTGGGTCTCCTCTGTTCTTCTGGGTTTGGTCAGGATGCCCCGCCCATCAAACCGATCGAACCAGCCCCAGTCGACTACAGCCGGCACATCCGTCCG
>JAPLOC010000690.1 GCA_026692825.1 Planctomycetota bacterium
CCGGCAGGGGAGGGGGGGGCATGACTTTTGAACGGTACGTGGTCGAACAATTGCCGTCCGTCGAGCCGACGATGGATTCGGTCGCAACGGCGTTTCTACCGCTTCTGAGGCAGGTGATCGCCGCCCATCAGGCTGGGACAGTCGCTCCGCTCGAAGGGATCGCGCAACTGGAATTCGCAGACGGCCGGTTGTCGTTTGTGGAAGGGGACCGCAAGGCCATTCGCACCGCGCCCGAGGAATTGCGTCGACTCGAGTCGACCGTCTCGGGTGCGCTCGAACTGATCGGCGTCACCCGCCGGGTTCATCACGGGGACAAGGGAGAGCAGCAGATTCGAGCGGATGTCGGTCGTCGTGGCGAACCGTTGATGCTGCCGGTTTATCTGCCGGGGTACGTCGCCTGGGAACACGAGGCGGGGCACCACGATCCATTGACCGACGCGTTCAGCCTGGGGCTGATCCTGGCGACACTGGCGCTAAAACTCAATTTCAATGAACCAGACGATCTGTTGAGGTTCGTCGAACACCGGCGCAACCTGTTCACGCTCGACGAGTCACTGAATCCGGTCTTGGCGCAGGTGATATTGCGGCTGACGGAACTCGACCGCGGGCGCCGGCCGCGCGACCTGGAGGCGGTCGCGTCGATGCTGGAGAATCCCGGCGATCAGACGATTGATCTCGAAGGCGAGCTGGCGCGCGTCCCCGGGTTTGATTCGCAGGATGGTCGCTCCCGCACACAGAGCATTCTGGCGCGACTGCGTGATCGACTATTCGACTTCTCTCGGCGGAACAATCTCTTGTCGTTTCGCCCCACGTTGCAAACAGTCAATCTCACCGTGGGATCGATGCCTCTGCGAATCGATCTCAAGGGAATCCCGGAGAACCGCATTCTGGTCTGGAACGATCGGCTGCAGCGACTGTTTGTCGAGGGGAAACCAATTGCGCTGGGACGATATCTCAACTTCAGCGAAGCGGCGTACCTCCCTTCGCAATTCGACGGGATGATCGCTGCGGCCCGCCGCGACAACCAGGAATTCGGCTTCGCGCAACTCCGGTTGGTGGCTTGTTTCCTCTCCTGGACCAATCTCAAGAGGAAGCCGGTGGAGCGATATCTCTCTCCGCTGGTCCTGCTGCCCGTTCAGCTCATTCGAACCAAAGGGGTCCGCGACAGCTATTCGTTGGAGCCGCAGTCGTCGATCGCCGAGATCAATCCGATTGTGCGAAGGCAGTTTCAGGAGTTGTACGGCATAGCGCTGCCGGAATCGATTGATCTGGCGACCGGATCGCTTGACGAATTGTTCCGGTACCTGGCCGACCGCATCATGGGGAGCGAGCCTGCGGTCGTGGTCTCAAAAATCGACCGCCCGCGAATTGAACTGATTCACGAAAAGGCACGCAAGCGGGTCGAACAGTACCGCCGGTCGGCCCGGATCTCAGGTCGCGGAATTCGGTCGTACCTCGATCTCGATTACAGTTACGATCGAGACAACTACCACCCGCTGGGGCTGCGGTTGTTCTCGACGCTGGTAAAACGTCCCGAGAGTCATCTGGGAGCGATTGTTGACGAATCGCCCGACTCCCGGCAGTCGGCTGTCCCGGAACCTGATTTGAAACCGGAACCCGACATTGTCGAAAAGGAGCGGACGGTCGTCGAAGTGCAACACAACGTGGAGGACAACCCCTACCTGTGGAACTTCGATCTGTGCAATCTGACGCTTGCCAATTTCCGGTACCGGCGGATGTCGCTTGTGCAGGATTATGAGGCGATTCTGCAGCGCGGCTTGACAAGCAGCGGGTTCGAGTCGGCCTTCGCCACCGACGCTCCGCCGGTTGTCGAGCCTCCACCGCCGATCGATCTGTCGGAACGGTACGATGTCGTCGCGAGCGACCCGACACAGGCGGCGGCGATCGCGCTAGCGCGGCGTGAGGAATCGTACATCATTCAGGGGCCGCCTGGGACGGGCAAATCCCAAACGATCACGAACCTCATCGCAGACTACGTGGCACGCGGAAAGCGTGTGCTGTTTGTGTGTGAAAAGCGGGCGGCGATTGACGTCGTTTACGCGCGGCTGAAGCGGGCGGGCCTGGGGCCGATGTGCTGCCTGATCCATGATTCTCAGACCGACAAGCGGGAATTCATCTTCAACCTGAAGGAGACCTACGAAGAGTGCCAGGGGCGGACCGCTGCGCGCAGGAAGATTCCGAAACGGAAAGAATTGCTCGACCAGATCCGCGAAAGTCTGGCACCCATGGAACGATTTCAG
>JAPLOC010000691.1:0-2637 GCA_026692825.1 Planctomycetota bacterium
GACGCGCTTCGCGAACGCCTGGGGACTCCTCTCCCCCCGGTATTCCGGCCGGAATACGATCAGGCGCTCGCCGCGCTGCGTTCCTCCCTGGGAGCGCGCAAGCTCACTGAACTTCTCGCAGCGGGAAGGGCGATCTCGGAGGAACAGGCGATCGCACTGGCGCTTGGTGAAACGGAGGGAGATACATTAGGCTCATCGCGTTGCAACGTCACCGAGAGCCATTGAAATGCCCGAACTGAACGCGATCGGCCCCGAGCCACACCAGCGCTGGCAAAAAGACCTTCCTGAAAACGAGGCGGTCTGCCTGGGGCGCGCGCCGCGCCAGGGCTGGCGGGTGCCTTGGGATATCATGATCTCGCGCGAGCATGCGCAACTCGAATGGCGCGACGGCAAACTGTTCGTCAAATGCCTCGAAACAGCTCGCAATCCCATTGTATTCCGCGACATTCCCAATCGCGAATTTCAGTGCCTGCCGGGAGACACATTCCGCATTGGTTCGACCCGGTTTGTCGTGTCCGTGACGGTCGCCTCCCCCAGCACCATCGCTCTGGAAGAGCGGACATTCGATCGGGAGGAGGTCCGCAACACTTCGTTTAGCGATCCCACCCGCCAGATGGAGCTGATCTCCCGAGTGCCCGAATTGATCCGATCGTCGCGAACCGATGAGGATCTGGCGGTTGAACTGGTCTCGTTGCTTCTGGAAGCGCTGCCACGAACCGATATTGCCGCCGTCGTGCAATTTGAGGATCCCAGCCAGATTTCCTCTGGCAAACCCACGATGATGCGTTGGGATGGGCGGAACTCGACACTGGAGCGGTTCGTTCCCAGCTTGCGGCTGATGGAAAAGGCGGCGTTGACCGCGAATAGCGTCGTCCATCAGTGGAATCAATCCGGCCCCGACGACTCGGCGAACGCCAATTTCACGGTGTATGGCAATCTCGACTGGGCGATCTGCACGCCGTTGACCCATGAATCGTGCCGGGGCTGGTACCTTTATGTCTCGGGAAAGACCTCGATTGGCTCTCCGGTCGACAAGCTGAAAAGTGATTTGCGATTCATCGAACTGATGGCGGAGTTTATCGGATCGGTTCGCCAGATCCGGCAGCTTGAGCGGTTGCAAGCCGGGATGAGCCAGTTCTTTTCACCCACCGTGCTGGAAACACTGAACGCGGAAAAAGCGAACATCCTGCTGCAACCGCGCGAAGGGGATATCACGGTGATTTTCTGCGACGTGCGCGGCTTTTCCAAGATGGTGGAAGGCCGGCCGCACAACATGCTTCAGATGCTGGAACGGGTGAGCCAGGCTCTGGAGGTGATGACGCGCGGTATCGTCAAACAGGATGGCATCATCGCCGACTTTCAGGGGGACGCCGCTTTGGGATTCTGGGGCTGGCCGGTGGCGATCGTTGACGGCCCGATTCCCGCCTGCCTGGCCGCTTTGGAAATCCAGTCCGATTTTCGGCGTGCCTCGGCGGAACCCGGGCATCCCCTCGCCGACTTTCGAATTGGTGTCGGAATCGCCCACGGCCGCGCGGTCGCCGGGCGCATCGGGTCGGAGTTGCAGGCGAAGGTCGGAGTCTTTGGCCATGTGGTCAACCTCGGATCGAGGCTGGAGGGATTGACGCGATTGCTGGGCGTTTCAATTCTGATTGACGACGCGACAGCGGCGCATGTCAGGGAGGCGGGGCCGAATATCGCGGCGCGGGTTCGCCGATTGGGGTGGATGCGTCCTTATGGATTTGATAAGGAACTCGTCATTCACGAGTTGTTGCCACCCGCTGGCGATTCGAATTCCCTTCCAGACAGTGAAATCCTGGCTTTTGAGTCGGCTGTTGACCTGCTCCACGCCGGGGACTGGGGTCGCGCCGCCTCGCGGCTGGAATCACTGCCAGAGAACGATGGCGTCCGCAATTTCCTGTTGCGCTGGATCCACAAAAACGGCGGTACGCCTCCCGCCGGTTGGGACGGTGTGATCGGCTTGGACGCCAAATCATGACCCTGTCACGATACAACGCACCTCACACCCTGGCATTTCGAGCCGCTCCAACCACGGGAATCCTGAAATGAAGGTCGAGATTCTTGGATCCGCATCCCCGGGTGATGGAGGCCAGTTCCTCATCTCCTACTTGTGTAATGATCACGTCGCGATTGATGCTGGTTGTCTCGGACTGTTGACCCCCGTGAGCCGACAGCTCGCCGTCAACCATGTCTTCCTGTCCCATTCGCACATCGATCATACCGGCAGCCTGCCGATCTTTCTCGATAACATCTTCACGCCGGGCCCCGATTGCGTGCAGGTTCACGGCATCCCCGACACGCTCGATTCCGTCCGGGGAGATCTTTTCAACGACCGCCTCTGGCCCGATTTTGTGCGGCTCTCGCAACCCAAAAATCGATTCCTGGAACTGCTTCCATTACAGATCGAACGGCCCGTCGTGGTCGACGGCCTGACTGTGGTTCCGGTGGAATTGCGACACGTTGTCCCCACCGTGGGGTTCATCGTCTCAGACGCACACGCGACGGTCGCGTTCGTATCCGACACGCTGCCATCGGACCGGATTTGGGAACTGCTGCGCGAGGTCAAGAATCTGAAAGCGGTGTTTCTCGAAGCGAGTTTTCCAAACGGCATGGACTGGC
>JAPLOC010000691.1:2734-4063 GCA_026692825.1 Planctomycetota bacterium
GACGTCGACGTGATCGCGGTCCACCTCAAGCCGCGCTATCGGCAGACGTTGATTCAGGAATTGACCGACCTGAAGCTTCCCCGGGTCTCGGTGGGGGAAGTCGGGCGGGTTTATCACTTTTAGAAGTAGTATCGACCCGTTTCGATACCCGCACTCCGTCCAGGATTCGCTGAGAAAAGGGATCGGATCCGATCCCTTTTCCGTACCCCGCACATGGTTCGGGGACTCTTCAATTCCCAGCATTGAATCCAACTCCAAAACCTGACGCCTCGGGCCTATCCTTCGCTGAGATGCTATTCGGCGAGTGAGGGTCCGCCGATCCGGCGAAACCGCCAGACCGCCAAGCACAACAACCCGGAACCGAGAACGAAAATCGACGAAGGTTCGGGAATGGCCAAGGTCTGTCCATAAGTCGCTGTGCCGGGAGTACCCCAGTCGGAAATCGTTGACGTTCCATCCCATGCAGCGACCGTGTCGAAAGTCACGGAACGTCCAAGATCATCCGTCAGATGCGCCGTCCAGGCCAAGTCGCCGAAGTCGAACGATCCGGTCCAGGGTTCGCTGGTGAGCTGTGACAGGTCATTCCCATTATCGCTGTAAACAAACCCACCGCCACCGTTTGACGGTTGGTGCGTGAAGGCCGGAGCGAGGCCCCAGCTTGTGGCTCCGTTCGACGCGGCGAAATCGGTCGCGTCGGAAACGGTCAACAACGCCACGTAACTGCCGGGATACACCAGCGAGACTCCCCCCGCAGGCGTGATGGTGACGGCGTTGAACGCGTCATTCCCTTCCAGGATCATTGTCGTGCTGGAGTACAGAGCGGACCCCACCGCGCCCCCTCCTTCACCGCCCAGCACGGAGCCCTGCCAGGCATAGACCTGAGCCTTGAACTCCTGATGCGTCCCGGCAGGAGCATAAATGTGGAACGTGAAATCGTTGAGAGTCCAGGTTCCCGCCGAACCCGAAACCGGAGCGATCACGACCACGCCAAACATCAGACACGCGACAAGAAATCGCCTCATTGTGACACCGTTCAATGTGATGGGACTCATGCGAACACACACACCTCATGCGGGAACTGACCCTATAAATCCGATTTCGTTTCGGAACCCGCCCCATCCGTGAGCGTGTCCAGAAGACCCGATCCGATGAAGTTTCCGAAGTACCAGTCGAGACCGGCACCACCGGTCAGCGTGTCCTTCGAACCATCGTCGAACACCGTCTGCCACGGGCCAGATCCCTTAAGAAAGTACCCGCTGTTGCGCCGCGGGCCGGAGCCGGTCCCTCCAATGTTCGCCACGCGGGTCGCATAGTTTCGACTCGACGTCC
>JAPLOC010000692.1 GCA_026692825.1 Planctomycetota bacterium
AGAATGCTGTCCCAGCGGTTCGGCGGGTACCATCGGAGTTGTTGGTTGAATAGCGCCAACCACAGCTCCTGGAAGTCCGCACAGAGTTCGTCTCCGCTTGTCGCACGACTCGTGCCACAAAATCGGCGAGTTGATCCATCGGACCTGACAGGCTGAATTGTCCAATTGATCATCCGGGTTGAACTCTTTCTACGTTCGAATCCGAACAATTGAACCGCGGCAACGCAAGCGATTCGCTATAACCCTCGATCTTTGGCAAGTGACCGCATCTCCTGCAGCATCCGCTTCAAGTACGGACAGCGATCGACGGCGATGGAGGTGTCGAGCTTCGCGAACAACTTTGGCCCGTCCACCGCCTTCTTGTATTGCCGACGAAGCTTCAGCGGGTAGAGGCGCTCGAGCAATTTTGCCGGCGGTTCATCGAAATTGACCTTCTCGGGTGACACGGATTGATCGCGAAGCGACTCTTGAATTTCGCGGGGAAAGATCGCGGGATGACTCAGGAGCCACGCCTCGTATTCATGTACTGCGAAGAACATACGAAACCGTGGGTCACCCACCTCGCGTTCGATGTCTTGCTTGGCCCAATCGTATCGTTCACTGACGGTCTGCAATTCCGGGGGATAAAAGTTCGGACCATAGAGGTCCAGCAACCCAATCACCGCGATGATTTCGTCGTTCTTCGGGCTGTTCAGATGACTTCGCGCCTTCGCCATCACGTTCTTCCGGAATTCAGAGTACCCCTCAAACTTAACGGGTTGTACACCGACTGGTTGCTGCAATTGGGAATCGAGCCAGCGCTTCAGGAAGTTGACGGACTCTCGCTCCGTTTTCCCTTCGACGAGTAGAACGAATTTCACGACATTGCCTCCAGTTCCAGAGACCGGTAGAGCGATCCGAGTGAGTAGTCTTTCAGCCAGTACGCCAGATCGTCTCCGGCGACCACTCGCAGGCAGGTGGCACCATCCACCCGTTGTACGATCGTGGTGGTGGGCGGTTGGTCGCCGAACGAATCGAGAAGTTCCGCCGAATGGGTGGTGAAAATGGCGAGTACCGCAAGCAAAAATAGAAATCGCAGAGTTCCGTCCGAAAGGTCGGCGGCCGACTGTTCCTGACGCAGACTGCGCCAGCGAATTCGCAATTGGATCCGCTGGTCGGCAGCGGGAGGAAAGACCAGTTCTTCAAAATCATCTCCAAACGCCGCCCGCATCGCGTCGTTGACTTGGTTTTTGAAATCGCGATCTCCGGTATAAAGACTGTGCAGGACAGTCACCAGATTCTGCCCGTCCGCGCTAACCTGCATCTCGCGACGGGCCACTTGTGTCGCGCGAATTTCGGCTTCCCGATGGGTGTGGAGTCCATGATGAATTCTCCAACCAGCCAGTTCGCGTTGAAACTCGTTCACGACCCGATTGGCTGAAAACGGACCCGCAGCCAACGAAAGCAGCGTCGATTGCTCCGGAACTTCTTCAATCGCTTCCAGTCGCTTCTCCTCAGGCGAAAAAACGACGGCATGGTTCGGATCGCGTTCGAGAAACTTGAACGGCTGAGGAAACTCTCCATTTTCAACTCGGTGATAATTGGCAAGGGACTCGTACTCGATGCGGTAGCTGCCCGATCTGCCCAACCGTGCGAGTGTCAAATCGTAGGTGATTGATTGTCGTTCAATGTCGTCGCCGTCACGCGGAGGCGACATAACGACTCGCAAACGGACCCGTTCGGCCGTGCCATCCCAAACCATCGGCCCCATACCCCCTGCCGATTGCACATATCGGTCCAGACCGCCACTTGCTGCGGCTTGAAGCAGCTCCAATCCCCGCAACAGGTTCGTTTTTCCACTCGCGTTCGGCCCGATTACGACGTTCAGATCGCCCGGAGCCCAAATCTGCTGCCGAATCGAGCGAAAGCCCTCGATTTCAAGTCGCTGAATCTTCACGGTCTCACTCCTCACCGCGGGATTGCCTTCACTGGTCTAACTCTCCGGCCTACGGCATGGCGACCTTTCATACCATACTGTGAATTCGGTTGGCCACTCTGCTTCCTGTGCCAGGGGGGACGGTGCGTCCGGTTCGGCTGGTCTTGCCGATCGAGATCGTGAATTCCTTCTTTCCTGTGGACAAACTCGTTTTCTTCGCGGCATGATATCCGACAGTCTACCGCCCGTGGCCCGTACGCACATTGGGATCTGCCTTTCCCACAAACAAAAACCGGCCTGAAACATGATCGCTCCCCACTCAGTCCCACAACTCGACCGACGCTCGTTCCTGGTCGCCTCGGGTATTGGCCTTGCCGGTCAGGCGCTCCGGCCGTCGGTGGCGACTGCGACGTCTGGACAATTGTCGTCCGGTCAGCCGACGGCGAAGTCGACGATTCTGTTTTTTCTGTGTGGTGGCGCGTCGCAGATTGACACCTGGGACATGAAACCCAACGCGCCGGCGGAAATTCGCGGCGAGTTTCAGCCAATCGTCACGTCGTCGCCCGGAGTTCGGTTGTGCGAACACCTGCCGCTCACGGCCCGGCAAGCCCACCATCTGGCGGTCGTCAACTCCGTTGACGGCACCGATCCGACCAATTCGCACTTGGGATACTACTACAATCTCACGGGCCACAAACTCGATCCCCGCACGATCTTCGTTCCGGGAGAACGCCGCCAGCAGCGGGACGACTGGCCATTTATCGGATCGGTCGTCTCCGCGAAGCTGCCCCAGCGCGGCATGTTGCCCAATGCGATTTCCTATCCCTGGATCCCCGAAGGATCGGCCGACATTCGGGCCGGCCAGCTCGCGGGAAAACTGGGCTTTGAACACGACCCGTTGTATCTGTCGGGAAGTGTGGAAAATCCTCTCAGATTTCAGGCTCCCGCACTGACTTTGGATGGCGCGATGACTCGGGAGAAACTCCTGGATCGTCGGTTGTTGTTGCGCGAACTCGATTCTTCGCGGCGGGCACTGGATCAGAGTCCCGTCGCAAATACCTGGGACAGGCATCATCACCGGGCGTTGTCACTGCTCACCTCCGCGGGGACGGTCGAGGCGTTCGATGTTTCGCGTGAACCCGAGAGGATCCGAGAACGCTATGGCCAGACAATCAATGGGATGGGACTGTTGCTCGCCCGCCGACTGGTCGAGGCGGGTGTGCCGTTCATCACTGTCTTTTGGATGCCCGACAAAGTTCGCGCGGAAAAACTCAAGTGCGCGAGCGCTGGTGCCTGGGATACGCACGGCAACAACTTTCAGTGCCTGCGGGAAATGCTGCTTCCTGAATTTGATCGCGGTTTCTCAGCACTTCTCGAAGATCTCGCGCAGCGCGGTTTGCTCGATTCGACTCTGTTGCTGGTCACCAGCGAGATGGGCCGCCAGCCGAAGATTGGCGACCCACGGTCCGGCGGAGTCAGTGGAGCTGGCCGTGATCATTGGACCTTCTGCCTGACGAACCTCATGGCGGGGGGCGGCATCCGGGGTGGGCAGACCTACGGAACCAGCGACAAGTTTGGCGAATACCCGGCCGACCGCCGTGTGACACCGGCCGACATCGCCCACACGGTTTATCACTCGATGGGTATTTACGACCTGACCGCTGCGGACAATCAAAACCGCCCGTACAACCTGCTTGAAGAAGGCGAACCGCTGGTCGGGTTGTTTTGAAAGAACAGTGTAGAGCCGCGTACGCGGTCAGCGGTGATCGACGCAGCGCGGCCTGGCCGGACGTGCCGACCGCGGCCGAGTGCGGCCTCGCCGGATTCGACCTGCTCGGCTGGACCGGGATCGTCGGCCCGCCCGGGCTGGACCATGGCATCGGCGAGGCCTGGGTCGCCACCGTCCGCGACCTCGCGCAAGACGCGGCTTTCACGAGGGAGATCGAAGCGATGGGTTCGACCGTCGCCTGGCTCGGCGCCGA
>JAPLOC010000693.1:0-2457 GCA_026692825.1 Planctomycetota bacterium
GACAAGTGAGTCTAGGAGTTGTAAGGACGGGGACTTCCGGTAGCAGAGTGGAGCGTGACGTGTCTCTATCTGTGACGATGAGAGCGAAAATGCGAGGGCCTGATATCGTGAAGTGGAGTTATCGTGGTTCGGAGACTAGGAAGGTAGAAGGAGATCGGGTTGGTAGGTTCTCGTCAAGGTTCCTCGTCAAGCAGTCGCACGGATCCGCGAAAGGCTGTTCGGCCGCGTGGCCGCCTTTTTTCAGTTCTTTCCTCCACGGCGGCGATTGGGATGGACTCTTCGTCCTCCGTCGACACTTGTCTGATTGCTATCATGATCACGCAGCTCACGCAAGTGATTTTGTGGATCCTGGCTGCCGCGACGTTCGGTGGCATCGCGGCCTCCAGACGACATTCCGTCAAACGCGGCGTAGATCCCCGGTCTGTGATCGCTCATCGGGGGACTAGTTCTAGCACGCGGCCGGTACAACAGATCCAGCTCGGAGTTTACAAGCGGATCGTCAGCGTGAAATTGAGCAGCGCTGTCAGAACGTCGCTCAAAGAAATGACGCGTTTGCCTGGCCCTTGGCGACGGAACTACCGCAATGAGGCGGGGTTTTTTCTGGACCCGGGACGTTTTCGGACGGGGTCTCGCGTGACAATCTGCACCTTGATTGGTGGTTTCTGCGACCCAAGAGCCACGAACGGCGAATACCATGGTCCGCATCATGTAGGAGTTCGATTGGTCCACGAGGGCCTGATTTTGACCTGCACACTGGACATCTGTTTTTGTGCAGCACCCGAGCTGTGCCGCGTATTTCGGCGGTGGCCCAATCAGCGATCGGTAGACTCGCGACACCCGCTCGCCGACCAGCAGACGCCCCGAGTTCGCAACCGCACACCACATCACTGCACCGTCAACTGCTCCGCGAGAAAACACCGGTGCCAAGTCCAGGCAGCGTGTGCGTTTATCGTGCCGTCCCCGTCCCGTCAATTCTGACTGGCTCCGTCCGGACGATCGATACCGGCTCTGTTTTCCCGATCGGCCTCTCTGTCCACTGTCCACTGCATGGAGCGTAAGGTTCTTGGCGGTGGCGACAACCTTGGAAAACGTCGGCACGTTGTCCGGAATGTCGTCCTCACTTCGGAGTCGCGTTGTGAAACCTAAGAAGACGCTGCGAACTGGAAAGGCCCAAACTTCGGAACCAGCGGCTCGCGGTGCCGTTGGGGGTAGTCAAAAAACTGGCCGCGTCCATTGCTGGTTGGCACCGTGCCGTCCCCCTCCCGTCGATTCTACCTGGCTCCGTTTGGACGATCGAAACCGGCTCTCTTTTTCCCGATCGGCCTCTCTGTCCACTGTCCACGGCATGGAAAGTGCATTAATTGGCGGTGGCGACAACAGTGAACGTCGGCACGTTGCCGTGATTGTCGTTGAACTTTGGAGTCTCGTTCGTGAAACCAGATACAACGAAGGATAGCGAAATGGCACCCGCTTCTCGTGGCTCCACTGCCCAAGTTCTGTCGACTGCACGCTTGCCGACACAAATGGCTTCAATCCTTGAAGCGGTTTGCGTACCAACCACATCCAACTTATACGTGAGCACCATGAGACACCTTCCTCGTCCATGCTCTAGACCGCCCGTGTCCACAACATTTAACGCGTGTACGCATCGGTTGACTACTCCCGGGAGGTCGGCTGTGCAGAAATTCAATGTCTGCCTGCCCCTTGAGAATACACCTCGCTTTTCTGGATTTTCCCTCGTCGAGACGATTGTCTGCTTGACGATAGTTGCGCTCGTTTTCGCAATTGCTGTGCCAGTTGTAGTCGCTTGCCGCGACGCCGCACTCCGAATCTCTTGCCGAAATCGCTTTCGACAGGTTGGCTTGGCGGCGCACATTTACTATGACAGCTTCAGCGAGTTTCCGGGAAACAAACCCACTCCGTGGCCGATTGGGCTCGGCCCTTATCTTGATGACAGCGTACTGAGAAGTGCATCGACTTCACAAAATGGCTCATTGGAAACTATCGCACTGAGATGTCCTCTCGACGTTTTTGTACGCTACCAGGGTGATGCAGTTTCGAATCACAGCTTTAATCCGATGCTCATCGGCGTGTCCGTCTCCCGACTTCACAAAGGATGGTCTAATACTATTATGGCGACCGAAATGGAAAGCAGCTTTGGTGCAACCTGGGTATCTGGACCACTCTCTTTCCCTGCAGCAGTCAGTTCGGTGCACAAAAACGCGCACATCGTTTTTGCTGATGGAAGTGTTCGTTCTGTAGCTGATGGGGCACCGGAAGAATTGTTTGACAGCCTTCTCGGTGAAACCCAATAGTCAAAAATGTTGTCAGACCACAAACAACGGAGGTGATGCCGGCACTGTATTGCGACAATTCTGTGCTCCATTTGTGACACGTCACTGTCTTGAGTGAGACTCTACAAACCCTTTTGTCGGAGAATGACAAATGAAACTGGAA
>JAPLOC010000693.1:2462-3529 GCA_026692825.1 Planctomycetota bacterium
GCCACCGGAGCCGAGAGCGTCAAAAAGAAGGTGAATGGACGGACGTATGAACTCGTTCGCGGTTCGTTCACCCAGAAGCAGGCTTGGGACGAAGCGCGGAAACGTGGTGGATATGCCGTCGTCTTCGAAACAATGACCGAGCACGCCGCCGTGGTAGCGGCGTTCGGCCTCGGAAGGCGCGAGGAGGACATCGCCTGGACAGGACATTTCCAGCGTCCGGACGGCAAGGAGCCGGGAGTTGGCTGGACGACGATTGGAAACCGGCCAAGCGCCCCACTGCGGCTCTTATTCAACAGCGATGGTCCGGATGACGGAATTCGCAACAAGTGGGGATGGAGCTCCACCGACGATGGCTTTGAGGTCTACTACGGCCCGAGTAACGGGAAGAACGAAGATGGCGCAGTTCTCTGGATGGACAATGGCGCAAAAATGGAAGATGTCTCGACAAATCATAAAGCGAACGTTCTTGTTGAGTACTAGCAGACCAATGACACCAGACAACGGAATGACACTGGGAGACGACGGAGGATTCCCGTGACGTCGCGATGACGAGGGCTACCCGTCCCCCTTTTTCGAGAATGATACTCGAGAACGACAGGTTGTCTTCTCTAGGAAAGTGTACTCGGCCACTTGACACTCGACATGTCGGTGGCCGAGTCACATTTTGTTTTGGCGAGAAGATTTCTAGCAATTGGCGAATATTCATTTTGCCGTGGCAATTACAAAATGCGACAATTACGACTACGACCTGACACCACAACCTCGTGCTGTCACCATGGACACTTGCTGAATTCCGCATTTAAAAGGTGACGATCGCCACGGTTTGCGTTCTCTGGATGCCAGTGGGACCCAATCATGTTGTATGTGTGAATTGACTAACACCGCAAGCGATTCACCGTGAATGTGAGGATTTCGGCAAAGCATATTGTCGAGCAACCGTCGGGTGAGTACCACTTGGCGCCGCGTTACGGTCTTTTTAAACGACGTGATTAAGCGATCCATGGAATGCGGCAACTAGTTGCTAGAAGTGGAAGTCGGCGAGTTCAATGAGCGACTATTGAGGCTGC
>JAPLOC010000694.1 GCA_026692825.1 Planctomycetota bacterium
AACCCGGGAAGTCCGAGCGACTGTTTGACGCGGCAGAGTTGTCGACCGCAAAAAACCAGTTGGTCGCTCTGATCGGACAGCTCGCGGGGGTGGTTCCGACTGTCGCCGACGACAATGCGAACCGCGGTACAATCGAACCACCGGTGGTCCGTTCGTCAGAATCGCTGCCTGGGGAGTCGTCCTACGCGGGGGTGGTGCTGCCACAGCATCTCGAGATGGGAGCGCAACTGATCGCCACACTCGCCGAGTATGGTGTCAACGTTCAGCTCGACGGGCCACCCATTGTCGGACCGACCTTTTTGCGGTTCCCGATCGTGCTGGGACGTGGAATGAAGGTGAAGTCGGTGGAGAAACATGCCGCCGAACTTCAGATGCGGCTTCAACTCGCCTCGGAACCGTTCATCCAGCGCGACGCCGGCCGACTGGTGATCGACGTGCAACGTCCCGATCGTCAGACGGTGTATTTCCGCGAGATCCGCTCGCAACTGCCCACTCCGAGGTCGGAACATGGCGGGTCAGTAGTTCCGATTGGGGTCGATCTGATGGGAAAGCTGGTCTGTGCCGACCTCGCCCGACCCGACCACGCCCACATTCTGGCGGCGGGTACGACCGGGAGCGGTAAGAGTGAATGGCTGCGGCTGGCGCTCGCTGGCCTGATGGTGACGAACACCCCCGCGACACTTCGGCTGCTGGTGATTGATCCCAAGCGAAACGCGTTTTACTCCCTCCAGGGATCCCCGTTTCTGTGGCGACCGCTCGTCTTTCCTGATGAACAGTCGACTGCCGCCGTTCTCGCGCAGCTTGTTGAAGAAATGGAAGCGCGATATCGAAAGTTTGACGGAGACGATTCGATCGCCGCCTATGCGGCACGCACGGGGGAAGTGATCCCGCGAATCGTCTGTGTCTGCGATGAATACCGCGATTTGATTTGTCGGGACCGAGTCGAACGGAAGGCGATTGAAGGGCATATCTGCCGACTTGGGGCGAAAGCCCGGGCGGCGGGAATTCACCTGATACTCGCCACACAGGAACCAAGCCGCGACACGATCAAGGGCACCCTCGATTCCAACATTCCCGCCCGGGTCGGCCTGAAGATGCAGAAGCGGCTGGAATCGAACATGCTGCTGAATGAAGGAGGGGCCGAGAAGCTCTTGAATCATGGAGACTTGCTGTTCAAGGACGTCGGCGCGCCCCGCCGACTGCAAGCGCCGTTGTTGACGGAAGCGGACCGCGTCGAGATTTTCTCCCCAGAGCGGAGTTGAGTTGGATGTGCAAAGTCGCGCGCGGGGAGTGGGGGAACTAGGCAGCTCGGCTTGAATCGGATCCTTCTCCCCTTTTTTAGGGGCAAAGGTGGCCGACAGGCCGCATGAGGGGCAATTTGGGAGAAGAGCAATCAACGCGTTACCCAAGGCCAAATCGTTGCCTTCACTGGGTGTCCCCCTCTCCCCCGGCCCCTCTCCCCGAAGCGGAGTTGAGGTTGCTGTGCAAAGTCGCGCGCGGGGAGAGGGGGGAGGAGGCGGCTGCGCCGCGATTTGTTTCCGATGCGGCGTTTCAATCTGTCTCCACTCAACTCTGCCGCCCGACGTCCAGACCGCGGCGTCGTAGAAACGCCGTCCGCTACATGTCGCGACGACGCTCCTGCGGCGTCGCGCCCGACGGCGCAGCCGGCGGTTAGGTCGGTAA
>JAPLOC010000695.1 GCA_026692825.1 Planctomycetota bacterium
AGTTCCTGACCCAGTCGGCCGCAGTCGATCCATTCGGTTCCTCCGCCATAGCGGAACACTTTGCCCCCGGCCCAGGTGCCGACGTACAAGCCTCCCTGATAGGCGGCGAATGAATATGTCTGAGTCGTTGTTGCGTCTCCCACCT
Source organism: Planctomycetota bacterium (assembly GCA_026692825.1). GTDB lineage: Bacteria > Planctomycetota > Planctomycetia > Planctomycetales > Planctomycetaceae > UBA10511. Next base: position 146 of record JAPLOC010000695.1, read on the forward strand.
GTCCCAGATCGGACCAAGTCTCTCCGTCGTAGCGAAACACGTGCCCTTGGTCATAACTGCCGGCGTAAAGGGCGTCGTTCCAGACCATCAAAGCTTCGACCCGTTTGCCGTTCGGCAGAGCGCACGCCTTCCAAGCCTTGTCTCCCTGATACTCGTAAAAGCCAGCGGGTTTGTAGAGTGATGTGGCGTACAGTTTGCCCCGGAAAACAACCAATCCACCAATTGCCTCGGCTTCGGGAATCTGACCGCAGTCGACCCATTTCTGGTTGCCGCCATAGCGGTACACCTTGCCCCCCAGATTCGGATTCTCGGACTCTGCGAGTGCCGAACCCGCCAGTCGGTATTTGGAGACCCCCGCGTAGAGTTCGCCATTGAAGGCGGCCAGTGCCGAGACGGAATTGCAACGATCGGGCGCGCCACAGTCGACCCACGTTGTGCCTTCGACGAATCGAAAGACCCGCCCCGACTGGGTGGCACCTGATTCGCACGTCCCAGCGTAGAGTGAGCCGTCGTGTGTGCAGAGTGAGAAAATCAACAGCGCCTCGCCCGGGCGTCCGTGGTCGGTCCATTGGGGCTCGTCGTGACCGTTATCGATGCCGAATTCCAACTGACGGAAATTCGCCTGATTCGTTGTCACGCCGGTGTTGGTGGCGATTCCCAGTGAGAAACCGCGGCGTCGCTCGAGGTCGAATCGGCTGGCGATGGAACCGGGAAGATCGGAGGTCTCGGCGTCAACTTCCACCCAGGCCGACAGGGTAAAGTCGTCGGTTCCGGTGGACAGCGTCGCTGCGGAGGGAATCTCGATGTACGCTCCTTTGCCATCGAATCGGGCGGCGCTTTTGACCACTCCCTGCCGGTTGGTGGCATTCAAGTCGGCACCATGGTTCACGCCGTGGTGGTTGTGACCGGAATGGTCCCGCACGTCGCCCGCCAGCGGCCAGTGGCCGATCATGCGGGCCGGCTCGGCGGCGGTCGCGCTGAGACAATTGAAGAACAGTAGAAGGAGACTGGCACTTGCCGACAGGATCAGCGGCACCGTCAATCGAGCGGTCCGCGGCGCACCGGGAATTCGCCTGGTATCGAGTTCGGGTTGGAGACGACTCATGGGACGGACCTTCCAAAACGAGGGACGGGTTCTTTCCGGGATTGTAAACGTCTTTTGGGGTGAGTGGCAGGTTGGGGGAGGGGCGAGTGGATTATTCCGTGAGCGGCACGAATTGAGACATTTCGCGCCCGAGACTCCTGCCCCCTTGCGGGGCAGGTGAATGAGATCGAGGGCTAGCCCCGGATGCCGGCATGGGGTCGCTGAAAAAATGTCGCATTTTCGGCCGTGCGGAGTATATGTTCCATGCGACGGGCTCTTGCTGCCGGTTCCGAATCTTCAACCAAGATCCGTACCCGGCGGATTTTTACGATTTTCCTGGGAAACTGGTTCAACTGGGAAGACTCGGTCGACTTTTCCTCCGCCGAAAAGGTACGATTGGCGCAGTTGACCCTGTCATTCGCGTTATGCCGTTGGTGTCGGTTCGCTCGGATGTGCGTCAACCCGTCGAGTCTTCCGCTGGTTCACGATCGCCTGCAAGCCGCCCATCGGTTTTGGTCGATCATATCGCCGACGGATCAATCGGGCGGGTGGCGTTGTCAGACGCTGTTCGACACGACGAGTTGATCGATGTCTCAGTCGCGTTTGGAAGCGGTCTTCCCCCCATTTACGGACAGAAGTTCGGGAGCTGACGTCATCATGAGTCTGCGCGCAATCGGGAGTCGGCTAGCCTGCGTGGCGGTGCTTGTGAGCGTCGTCTGCGGGCCAGCGTTCGGTCAGGACGTGGTTCGCAAATACGCGGCGATCCTCGATCAGCCCGATCAGTTGCAGCGAATTCCGCAAAAAGACCTGATCGCGATCGCGATCCGTGAGACGTCCCGCAGAACCCTGGTCGCCGATTACCACACCCCGTGGCAGGTGGTTCACGGAATTCTCGCGCTCCGCTGGGATCTCAAGCTCCGCGAAAGAGAGTCGGGACAGATGATCAGCGGGGTCGAGTGGATCATGGGGGGGGCATATTACGACAAGCAACCGTTGTGGATGGAGACCCCCTACGGCGGGCAGGGGCATCCGTTCACCCGACCTTGGGCGTTCGAAGGGCACCCGACGCAATTCCTGGGCTACATGTGCCTGGCGAATATTCCGCTCGACTACGAAGTCGCGACTCCGACCAAAAGCATTACCGTTCGCGACATCGTCGCAGACGCGAAGATGCAGGTTCGCACAGGA
>JAPLOC010000696.1 GCA_026692825.1 Planctomycetota bacterium
CGACGTGCGGAGGACGGCCCTGAACTCATGGAACGCATTGGCCATTCCTTGAAAACCTAACTGCTCCCGCCGCTGGCGCCCCAAGGCGCTCTTCGGCACTCGCCGTGCCGACCTTCCACGAAACAAGCAACAAAAACGAAAATGATTTTGGGCGGGTACTAATCCCGCAAACTCGCCCCTCGCTTATTTCGAAACTGCGGACTGAGAACGATCGTCTCAATCAGCGAGCGCAACGTGTTGCCGTTCGCGTTCGCCTCGGCCCGCATCGTTTCCAGCAACGGCTCATCCGACAGCAGTAGACTGCGTCCCAGCGCGTACGCCAGCAACTTGCGCGACAACGAGTCGCGAAAATCGTCCTGCCGCCGGTCGGCCAGATACGTTCGCAGACCGTCGACGCCGTCGCGAACGGTTCCGTCGGGAAACTCCACGACCTGGGCGACAGGGCGTCCCGCCAGGTCGAGCGAACGGCGTTCTCCCACGGGACCGAACCCCTCAAACACCACCCCCACCGCGTCAAAACGCTGGTGGCATCCCGCGCAGGCCCGATTGTCTCTGTGTTTTGCCAAGAGCTGTGGGATCGACAGGTCGCCGGTCGTCTTTTCGTCGCGAGGCAATTCCGGGACAGTCGGCGGAGGCGGCGGGATCTGCTCTCCCAGCAACCGCCGCACCACCCAGTAACCACGTTTCACCGGGCTGGTACGCAGTCCTGGGGCGTTCTGCGTCAAAAACACTCCCATCGGTAACAAGCCCCCACGGCCGAATTCGCGGGCATTGTCAACCAGTTTCCAGTCGTCGCGGGGACCGGCGAACGGAATTCCGTAGTGGGCCGCGAGAGGGCCGTTGACGAATGTGTGCCGGCCGTACAGGAATTCCAAGACCGAACGATCGTGTTGTGCCAGGTCGACAAAAAACCGGACCGGCTCTTCGAACATCGCCTGCCGAAGTTCGTTGGTGAACATCGGGAATCGCTCACGGTCGACCGCGTTGTGTTCCTCAAACCGGCGGAAGTCGAGCCAGTTGCCGCCGAATTCCGTCGCAAGACCGCGAACTTTCGGATCCCGCAAAAGTTTGCGTGTCTGTAACAACAATCCTGCCGACTCCCGCAATTCACCGCGACTGGCGACGGCCAGCAATTCGGCGTCGGGCATACTCGCCCACAGGAAGTAACTGAGCCGGCTGGCGAGCTCCAGATCACTGAGCGGTCTCGGCTCCGAGCCGTCGGCGGCCAGATCAAACCGATAGCAGAACTGCGGTGCCAACAGCACCGTGGTCAGCGTGTCCCGGACCGCGTCCTCATGAGACAGCCCCTCTGCCAACCGCGCCTGTCGGTAAAAGCCCAGAAGTCCCTCCTGTTCCTCTGGCGTTAACGGCCTGCGCCAGGCGCGGGAGGCGAATTCCACCAGCGACCGCAGTTGGACTGGTTCCGCGTCACGCCGCGCCTGTTCCACCCGGTGGATCCGCTGCGACATCGACTCGTAATACTTCGCGATCGCTTCGATCGCCGTGGCGTTGTCGGTCCGTTTTCGGACCTTTTCAAGATACACGTCGGCAAGTCGCCGCATCTTCGCTTCCGAACTGCAATCCTTATCCTCCGATCGGGCGAAGTCGAAAATCGCCTCTCCCATGAATTGCGGCGGTTCCGCCCGCTCAAAGAAGATGTAGTCCTGATACTGCCGTTGCAGGACGTCGGCGATGAATTCGAGTTCGTTCCACAAGGCGTCGAGTTCAGCACGGCCGGTGTCGTCGAGGACGAGATCGTAGAGCGGGGCATCATCGCGGAAATACCCCTGCATCAAATGAAAGCCCGCGGTCAGCAACCGCCCCTGCCCGGCCCCCTTGGGATCGAAATACGGTCCCCGATCGTCCACGAAGAACGCGAGCGGAAACAGGTCGCAAAAACGTCGCAGTCCGACCAGATGGGTGGCCTGTACGGGTTCGTCGTCCGGCTCCAGCTTTAGAAAAGCGGACAGCTCGGCGTGATCCGCAGGCAACTTGGATCGGAGTTTCTCGAGGTCATTGGCCGGTACCCCTTCGTAGGAACGATGTCGGTTGGCGAGCTGCTGATTTCGCCACAGGACAAACGGCTGCGTGCCATCTGAGATCCCTTTAACGCTCAGGCGGGGGACATCCACCTTGAGCTCGCTGCGCCAGGCGACAATCAGGTCACGGACCGCGTTCGCGGCCGACTGTGGGGGCTCGCTCGACGTGCCGTCAGGAACGGGAAACCCATTCCAAAGCGATCGCACGGCAGCCAGTGGCCCGACAGTCGGTTCGGTGTCGTTGAGTTCTTTCCAGAGCGTGGAAAGATAACGTTGCGAGAGCCCTTCTTCGGTCGCGATCGCTTCGAGTGTCATTTCGGGCTGGCCGAGTTTGTCGCGGTGGCGAAACCGCCAGGCGGCGAGCAGGTAGTCGCGAGTGTCGACCTTGTGTCTACGGTAAAACTCGACGATGCGATGGACGCAGTACTTGTCGCGGTCGGTATCGGTCGCGACGGGGTGCGGGGCGAATCTCAGGCCGTCGGGGGCGAGGACAGCGTGGTCGGCGACCTCGCGCATGGCGGCGACATATTTACGGAACAACGCTGGCGACATCGACAGCGACTCACCCGAATTGTCAAACCCCGCCTCGTTCGCCGGGTCGACGGGGAACTCGTGCGACGGACGCAGCGGGAACCCGGTGAGATCGCGAATCGTGTGATCGAGTTCCGCGTTACTGAGTCGCCGGGCGGGGACCGGACCGGGATCCCCTGCGTTCCGCTCTGACTCGAACTTTCGCCAATCGCGGATCCAGCGAACGACCCGGCCCCGTTCTTCATCGGATGGCTGCCGCTTCGCGTCTTCCGGAGGCATTTCACCCGATTCGACCCGTTCCAGCACGGTGAGCCAGGTTTGCGGCTGACGGGCGAGGCTGTCCAATGACTCGAATTGATCCAGCCGCAATTGCGCGGCCGGCTTCTGCTCGCCATGGCATGTGACACAATGCCGTTCCACGAAGGGGCGGATGTCGTCGGTCCAGCGCTTCGCCAGTTCGGCGTGTGACGGAGCGTCATCCGCCGACCGCACCACGGCAACAAAACCGACCAGGATGGACAGGAGCGAGACTCCACACCACACCCTGCGAAAATGTGTCATCGATCACTTCCTGGGGAGATCTTGGTCAGTGGCCGATCGGAAATCGCAACCACTCAGGCACAGCAGCAGAACGAGTGCGATCCAATGGACGGAGCGCATGGAATGTCATCTGGGACGGAGAATTGGAACAGGCGCAGAATATCGTGATCGTC
>JAPLOC010000697.1 GCA_026692825.1 Planctomycetota bacterium
CGGCCGACGGCACCGATCTCCGGGAGATCAAGGTGGATCCAGAGTCGTTCGCGGGCGAGACGATCGGAGGCAGGCCGCTCGGAGATTGGGAGTGCCGTGAGGGCGTCGGCGACGGTGGGTCGACCTTGTTCAGAGTTTAAGAATGACCGGTCAACTTCGACGTGCAGGGCAGCGAGTTGTTGTTGCGCACTGCTGGAATCGTTCGACTCGCCGAGTCCCGGCAGGTACGGAATCTGCCCGTGAGCAGCGGATGCCGATCGGTCCAATCGATCCGATGCGGGGACTGTATTCGAAGTTTCAAGGCGGTCGGCGAGCCAATCGACGGGACGCAGGAGGACGACATTGAGAACGCCGCCGTCCGGGTTCTCCAGGCGCATTCCGACATTGACCCAGTCGGCGGGATCGATGTCCGCATCGGTGAGGCTGTTCGGGTCAACCTGAGGATTCCGAGCCAGCACGCGGTGTCCGGTCTGAATATCTCGAATTCGGCGGGCGCGGTACCGCTTGCCGTTCGGGCCGGTGACGGTTTCGAGGCGGTCTGCCGGACGGTCTGTCGAATTGGCGAGGGACAATCGGGGAGTTGACGAGTCGGACGTCGGAATCGGGTCGATTGTCTCCGCACCGCCGGACGAGTACGCGACCGGCGCTGGGGTCGGCCGACTTCGGACCATCTTGCGGACGTCGTGATTGAATCCCCAGACAATAGTCGCCAGCGACAGCCAGACCGTCAGCCAAACGAGCGGTGCCCCCAGACACCATGGATGACTTGGCTGATCGCCGGGTGTACTTCGACGATGGTTGGGATGGTTTTGGTTGGGACGATTCCCTGATGCGGTGTGGGAGCCACAGTGCGTCTCACCGACTGCGGTCATGACGACGTTGGTGAGACGGTCCGTCCCGGCACGCCGGGAGACGCACTTCGGGGGCTGATTGAAGTCAGCGTGCATAAGCTGATGCTGGCGCATCAGCGGCTCGGCAGGAGCCTCGCCCCCCCGTTCCGGTTCTCGCGCTGGCGACTCTATTCCCGAATTGCGCGCCTTCGACGCCGGAAGGTGACGACCTGAGGCTTCGATCTGCGAGGACCGCAGAACAGTTCCCCCGGTCGACAATTCGCCGGACCCCTTGTCCGCGAGCGCCATTTCCCCAACCGTTTCGATCTCCAGGGGGGTGTCACTCCAGTAAACGCTCTGACCGGAACGCCGCGTCGGGCGACGAAGACCAATCGTTTCGCTCCGCTGAATCGGTACCCGCAATCGCGGAAGTTCCGCACCACCGCTCGCTGAGTCACACGTTCCGCCGAAACAAGTCGGGCTGAAGTCTGAATGGTTTGTCTGCAACGAAATAAACTCGTCGGCAAACGCACCCGCTTCACCAGAATCCAACACGCCACACACCGCCCTGGCGGCAGATGACCAATCGCCCCAACCGTTCTCGCCTTGCACATTTTGGAAATGCGCAGCCCGACCGCATGTGGCGAATTCATCAGCAACGGGCAGTCGGGAGCTGGACATGCTCGCATTCTGCATCGGTGGCCCGGCGTTTTCCAGTGGTCGGCCCAAAAGA
>JAPLOC010000698.1 GCA_026692825.1 Planctomycetota bacterium
CGCCAGACGAGCTACCGTAATCCCGTCATCGCGGAAGCGATGAAGATTCTGGGATTCGTGAACCGGTTTGGAAGGGGGGTGGAGCGAGCCCAGGGGGCCATGGCGGCGAACGGGTCGCCCCCCATCCAATTCGAATTCGGCGACACCTATTTCGGTGTGACACTGCGGGCACGCGCATGAAGACGATTGCTTTTTTCAATAACAAGGGGGGAGTCGGCAAGACGTCGCTCGTCTATCACCTGGCTCATATGTTCGCCAACCGCGGATTACCCGTGTTCGCCGTCGATCTCGATCCCCAGGCGAATCTATCGTCGATGTTCCTGGACGACAGCAAAATGGCCTCGCTTTGGCAGGCTGATGACCGGCGTACTGTCTATGAGGCGATTGAACCTTTGTTGGAGGGAACGGGCGATGTGCGAACACCGAATGTTGAATTGATTTCACCCTTGCTGGGACTCGTTGTTGGTGACCTCTCCTTGTCAAGGGCCGAAGATGATCTCAGCAGCCAGTGGTCCGATTGCCTGGATGGAAAACCTCGCGCGTTTCGCGTGATTTCCGCCTTTTGGCGAGTGATCGAACGCGCGGCGGCCGCCGTGGGTGCGGAAGTCGTCTTAATGGATGTCGGCCCCAATTTGGGAGCGATCAACCGGGCCGCGTTGATCGCGGCGACTCATGTGGTCATCCCTCTGGCCCCCGATCTGTTCTCATTGCAAGGGTTGAAGAACCTGGGTCCAACCGTGCGCAAATGGCGAACCGACTGGAAACGCAGATTGGAAGTCGCCCCTCCCGGAAATTTATCATTGCCGGCCGGCGATATTACACCGCTGGGATATGTCGTCTTACAACATGGCGTCCGCGAATCGCGACCCGTCCAAGCCTACCAATACTGGATCAAGCAAATCCCCCGCACCTACCGTGAGTCCGTCCTGAACGAATCGAATCTCGAGAGTCTCCCGGCTCCGCCAGAAGACCCCTATTGCCTGGCCATGCTGAAGCACTACCGGTCGCTGATGCCAATGGCGATGGAGGTCCACAAACCGATGTTCGAATTGAAGCCAGCGGACGGAGCGATTGGCGCTCACTTGGCCGCCGTTCGCGACTGTTACGAAGACTTTCGGCTACTGGCAACGCGAATCGCAGCCGGTATCGGTATTGAACTTCCCTGATGGCGGCGGTTTCGAGCGGAGCGTGGGGAATCCACCGCGCGGCGTTGGATTCCCCACCCGCTTTCCCTCGTGTTCAAGTGTCGTGTCAAGACCTGAATCCACTATTCGCAATGACGCGGCACGCCCGACCGGCGGACTATTTTGCCGGTCGGCAGGCGAACTGATGAGGTTTCCCGTCAAGGCCCACCTGCACCGTGTATGACTTTCCGTCTGGTGCGACCGACGCCTTGATCAACCGTCCCTGACAGCCTTCCGTCTGTCCGCCGTTCGCGATGAAGTCTTTGGGCGTCTGTTCCTCGTCGCCAAGCTGCACGTTGCGGTGCAGTTGAAACGCGGCCTGAAGTGACTTGACCTTCCGCAGCGTCTCCTGGGTCTCCTTCGCCCCCCCCTTCGTCGGACCGTTGCACATCACCGTCACTCGTGGATCGATCGCCCAGACCATCGCGGGATTGTTGCTGACGTTGAGTCCATGGTGTGTCACCATGAACAGCTCGATGTTCCCCAGCGGATTTTTGGGGGTCACCAACTTCGCTTCGACGTTCCAGGTCAGGTCGCCACAGCAGAGGAACGAGAAATCCCCAAACTTCAGCCACAGGCTGATGCTGCGGGCATTGTCGGTCGGGTCGTCGTCCTGCGGCTTGTGGGCGGCGGCGTGGGGATTGACCGCCCCGGTGTTGGGCAACACTTCGCCACTGGCGGTCGCCACCGTGATCGTCAGCGGAGTCTCGGCCGATTTCAACGGGAGCTTGTCTCCCACCTTGAGGGCTTTCGACTTGTTCTGGGCGGCGGCCCGGTATTTCGCCGCCTTTTCCGGAAACTGAGGGTCTTCCATCAGCAGATCGGGAATGCCGCGATCCCAGAAATTCTTGACGGAAATTTCCGACGCGAGAGCGGCGTGATTTCCAAAGTGATCGAGATGCCAATGCGACACCACCGCGTGATCGAGTTGCTTGCGCCCCGCGTCACGCAGGGTTTTCAGAATGCGGTCCCGATCGCGAAACCCGTTGTCCGGATAGCCCGAATCGATGAGCATCGACTCCCCGGTGGGGGTGACGAACAACGTCGCGGCTCCCCCTTCGACATCGATGAAGTAAATGTCGAGCCGATGGTCGCGTTCATCCGCGCGAACCGCGCCGGCGAACGCCAACACGGCCACGATCGAAAACAGCAGTCCGGTGCGGAACTTTCGCATGGAGAAACCTCAAGGTTGAAGAACGAACGGGTTAAGGGAAATGAAACAGACACGCGACGAAACAAACGCTCGCCCCGGCAGACACCGGCTATTTGCGCTTCGATGAACCACGCTGTTTTCCCGGCTTCGCGTGCGAATGGGAACCGACTGCGGGCGCTGCCTCCGGAATCGGGCCGGGCGC
>JAPLOC010000699.1 GCA_026692825.1 Planctomycetota bacterium
ACCATCACGGTGAAACCGCCCATTGGCATGGGAGACGCAGGAACCAGCACCGAAACCAGTGGCTCTCCCGCCGAGTTGACGCACTCCCGCAGTCCGTCTCCCGTCAGAAACCCGAGACTCCAGGCTCCCAACCGGGGATACTCCACCGCGACCACACGATTGAACTCCACTTCGCGCTCGGAGAAGATGAAGTCTGTGAGCTGTTTGACCGTGGCGTACACATTCCGCACCACCGGGACCCGGTTGAGCATCCACTCAAACCAGCGGAAAAACCACCCCCCCAGCCTGGCCGTGAGAAACCGCCCCAGAAAATAGAGCGCCAGAATCGTGATCGAGAGCGCCAGCAGACTGAGGTGCCATTGGGTGGGAAACTCCCGGGCAGCGGCCACCTCCATAGACAGCCCGGTCGCCGTCGTCGGGGGAGGCTGCGGTCGCAGGTGTTTGAAGACGAGATTGTAGTCGTCGAGCGGGACGTAGTTTTGCGGGTCCAGCTCTTTGCCGATCGGCACATACACCGAGTGCAGAAACCGTTCGTTCAGCAGTTGTTCTTCAGGAACAGTTCCCCGCGTGTGCAGCGGGTTGACGCCATACACGCTCTTGAGCTGCTGGTCGAGTTCGTGACTGACGCGGTAGTTGCGTCCCCATTCGGGGAGCGCGGGAAGTCCCGGGGCCGGCTCCACCAGGCTGTCTGCCGTCCGAATCTCGTCGCCGTACTTCAGATGGGCGACCGCGAACCGGACCACCGTGTTCACGGGGGCGATCACGTAGTTGTACAGGGTGTTGCCAATCCAGATCAGGATCAGCAACGTGAGTACCGGCGGAAGGATGATCGCCAGCCCACGGATAAAGAAGTACTTGGGTGAAGCCCGGCTTTGGTGGCGTTTTTTGGGAGAACTCGCTGCGGACATTGTGGGCTTCGTATGAAAAACGCCCGGGAAATCCCTGGCGTGCAGACTGCCGGCTTGGCGGACAGAACAAACTCCAGACTCAAACGCGATTCGGACCGGGCGGTCAAACCCAATTGACCGGCTACGAATGCCGCCCCAGCCCGCGAGCCACAACACCCACAATCACCCGCGACGCCCCCGACTTCTTGAGCGCGCGTGCCGCTTCGTGGGCGGTGGTTCCCGTTGTGAGGACGTCGTCGGCCAACAGTACAGTCGCTCCCGCAGGCAACGCTCCCTCGACGACGGCGAACGCGTCTTTCACGTTAACCCGCCGTTGTGCGGGAGGCAGCGTTGACTGCTTCTCGGTCCATCGCGTCTTTCGCAGTATATGGGTGGCCACGGGGATGTTCAATCGCCTCCCCCACATCCGAGCCAGCTCTTCCGCGGGGTTGTGGGGACGAAACAGAGCCTGCCAGCGGTGAAACGGAATCGGAATGATGACGTCGATCTCCGCCTGCGTCAGCGCGACTCCGTTGATGCGCCAAACCAGTTCCGCCAAGCCGGCAACCACTCCCTCGTTACCCCGATGTTTCCCCCATTGCACCGCCTGTTGCAGCTCGTTCTCGTAGACCCCCAATCTCACGACAGATTCGAACGCGAATGAATCATCCCGGCAGTGACGACAAGCGTCATGAGGATCGACGTACGGGCCAATTCCCGCTCCGCAGCGCAAGCAGGCCAACCCGGCCCCAGAACAGAGACCTTCCAGGCACTTGTCGCAAAACACCAGCGGTTCGCTGTTGGCGGCTTGAGAGGGAATTTCGACCCCACACAATCGGCACGTCGGGGGATACAGGAATTCGAGCGCCGACCGACCCAATCGTGCGACCGCCGCTCCTGCCTGCCGAACGGTCCCGCAACTCCAGCCCGCGACACGCCCCATCCACTGTCGGGAAAAACTCCGAAATGAGGGAGGATTGGACATGTGTGCGATTCCCCGGTGATGAATCAATGCTGGCGTGGGGATTATACCGAGCACGGCACCAATTGAGACACTTCACGTTCTGGATCCCTGCCACCTTGAGGGGCAGTTGCATGCGGTCGGAGGCTAACCTTGGGGGCTCTCACGGGGTACAGCCCCCTCTCGTCGCGGCGGATTTGGTCCCAGATACGGCTACCGGCATGC
>JAPLOC010000700.1 GCA_026692825.1 Planctomycetota bacterium
GTTGTTCGCACACGGGCGGCTCACGACGACGTTCGCCCTCCGGCGACGTCGAGTGCGTCCCTTCGACGTGGTTTGTCCGGCGGTTGTCCATTGGGACTTGTGCGGTTCAACGGAGCGTGAACCGAGTATAGCGCCCCCTGGAAAACCTCCACACGATGATGGAATCGTCACTGTCTTCAAGCAGATCGCGAAGCCAGAGCAACTCCTCCTCCCAAAGCCCGGGATCCCAGTCGCCCGTGGTGATTTCAAACAGCGTCGCGGTGACACGATGGCCGGGCAAATTGACCAGACGGTGTACTACCCGCGCGCGAACTTCCGGATCGCGGATTCGCAAGGCCATGATGACCAGCCCTTCGGCTGTGTCTGCTTCGAGATTGTCCAGTTCGTCCAGTTCGTCGAATTCTGCCATGGAATCGTGGGTCGATCAAAAGGTTGTGCGGATCGCGACAGCACAAGACCCGTCGCCCCGGGGCCAGCGGGGAATCCGGTCGACTTGCGTCGGACTTCGTCAGCGTTTGAGCAGATTATGAAACGGGTCACCTCCCGCATGCCAAGGAAGGGGTTGTTATTCGCTCGGCTGGGTCCCGTCCACTTGGGGACGAAGAAGTACTCAACCCCTTCCCCCTTGCCCGATTTCTTCAACTAACCGTTCAATCGAGACCGCTTTGACTTCCGGTGTTAACACTTCGAAACGCGCCGGCACGGCGGCAGGTTGGTGAACGACGAACAGATTCAAAGGCGTTCGGGGCGTGCGATGCAGGCGAATCGCGGCGGCGACACGTGCGAGGGACGAGCTGTCGCTTGGCCGGACGCTGCGTGCCGCTTTACATTCCACGAGAGTCAACCGTCCCGACCGGCCGGGGACAAGAAAGTCGACTTCCAGCCCCTGGGCGTCGCGAAAATGATAGATCTCGGGCCGTCGACCCGCGTTGGTCTGTGTTTTGATGATCTCACCGGCGACAAACCCTTCAAAGATCGCTCCCAGGAACGGCGACTTGGCCAGTTCGGCTCTCGACTCAATTCCCAGAAGGAAACAGGCGAGTCCGCTGTCCGCGATGTAGACCTTGGGTGATTTCGTCAGACGTTTACCGAGATTCTCGTAGAACGGAGGGACGAGAATAATCTGCGCAGTCAGTTCCAAAACATTGAGCCACGAAGCCACGGTGGGAACACTGACCCCCAGTGGTCCCGCCAGGTCGGTTTTATTCAGGATTTGACCATGGCGACTTGCCACAATCGACAGAAACCGTCGAAATGTCGCCAGATCCTTTACGTCCGAAACTCCACGAACGTCGCGCTCAAGATAGGTTTGGATGAAGGAACTGAACCACAATGATGCAGTCCGTGGCCGAGCCAGCGGCTCGGGGTAACCCCCCGAGAGAAGTGCGACTTTTGGTGACTCGCGAATCGACAACGGACGCAACTGCATTATCGCCGCTCGACCAGCCATCGATTCGGTGACTCCGCGCATTAGCGGTGCCTCCTGGGAACCGGTGAGCAGCCACTGACCGGCTCGCCGCGGTCGCATGTCAATTCGCGATCGCACATGTGCGAACACTTCGGGTGCGTTCTGAACTTCATCGAGAATCACGGGAGGTCGGATCGCGTCGAGAAAACCGGCGGGATCGGAGCGTAGCCGGGAGACGATGTTCGGATCCTCCATCAGGAAGTAGGAGGCGTCGGGAAACACATGCCGCAACAGACTCGTTTTCCCAGACCGCCGGGGTCCAGTGAGAATGAGTGCGGGAAACGTCCTGGCGGCTCGCTGAACCTCTGATTCCAACTCGCGGGTGACATAGCGCATGATTGATAACTCTAAAGTCATACTTTCGATTTATCAAGTTCGAACCTCATTCCACCTGACTTACTTCGCCTCCGGATGTCTCCCCGCGTCCGTCCTCACACAGCAGTTCGTCATCGCGAAAATCTCCGGACGGCGCAATCCCAGGCCGATCCACATCACCACTCCCACGATGACGGGAAACACAAACGGGTCGCCGACGCGCAGGTGCGTGGCCGTTGCTCCCCCGAGGTAGCCCGTCACCAGGATCGCGCCGAGGAAACTCGTTCGCGGGATCAGAAACAGCAGGGTGATGGCGATCTCAAGTACGCCGATCTTCTTCATCAGCTCGGGGGAGTATCCCAGCTTCTCGAACATCTCCGCTGTTTCCGGGGTCACGTAGAACTTGCCGACACCACTGACAACAATCAGTAGAAAGGAGACCAGAGCACACAGAACCCAGCCGATGGTGCGGGACGTTTTCGAGGACGACATGGTTGCCTTCGGATTCTTGAACGTGAAGTGGGGTTATTGGAGTTCGCACGCGAAAACACGACACTCCGTCATTCCAGAGGGATCCAGATCTCCATCCCCCCCATCCCCGTCGTGGGATTGTACTCGCTCGTGTACCGTTCGAAGCAGGGAGCGTGGGCGATTTTCAGTCCGCAGTCGGGTGCCCAGTTTGTCCAGATCGTACCAATTGTTTGGGGTATCGATGACACATGTTCGGTATGCGTGAACACCGCGTAGCGCCTGCCGTCGAGTTTCAAACTCGTGAAATCGGGTGGCAGGTTCGCCGCACTCGAAATCTCGACTCCGGTCAGGTAGTCAAAATCACAGTTCGGCTGCGTATTCCAAGAGACGCCGAAAAAGTCTCTCCCCACGGGGTTGGGAATTGTACCCGCCTGGGCCACGAACCGCCCCCATTGCCCGGGGATCTCGCCCCGCGTCTCCATGGTGTAGGAGTGGCTGACGCCGGCGATCAGCAGATCGCCTTTGGCCGCGAAGCTCGGGGAATTCAATCCCAGGCCGACCGCCCGCAGCGCCGCCTCCTGTTCCCGCAACTCGGGGGTGAACGCCTCGCCAAAATCGTCGGCTTCAAAGACCGGACGAATCTCGATCACCGAATCTTCGGGCATCGGGTTGGGACAGCGTTTGACCCAGTCGATCGCCTCTCGCATCGACTTCACACGCCAGATCCAAAAACCGGCGATCAGTTCCTTTGTCTCGGCGAAAGGGCCATCCACCACCATCCGATCCGTTCCAGAAAAATGAACCCGCGCGCCGGCGGAACTCGGCTTCAGCCCGACCCCGTCGACCATCACTCCGGCTTTCACCAGTTCCTCGTTGAACTTCCCCATCTCGATGAGCATCTGCTCGCTGGGGAGTGCTCCCGCTTCTGAACTCTTCGACGCTTTGACGATGACAATGACTTTCATGGGGAATCCTCGAAGAACAACAAGTGATTCTGAATGAGAAGGATGAACAATGATCCGCGAA